>NZ_JAGYFZ010000035.1:0-53793 GCF_019946675.1 Pseudomonas sp. BF-B-15 | reverse complement strand
GCTGCGCCTCGGTGTTTCAGGTACACCGCATCGATGCCATCGCCGGCAAGCCGGCTCCTACAAGGGGGTGGTGTTTAGCGGAGGACTGTCCACAGCGCGAAACCGGCGTACCAGAGCACTGCCGCACGCAGCAGCAGCTCCCAGATCCGGTCGAGGCTGTTGATGCCATCGGGCCCGACCACCGGCGCAGGAATTTCACCGGCCACCAGCCCGACCTTCTCGATCAGTTGGGCGGCACTGATGTTCCAGTTCAGCAGTTCGCTCAGCATCACCCGACTGACGGCGACAAAGTTGCCGACCAGCGCAAAACTCGCCGCCAACAGACGCACCGGCACCCAATCGAAGGCGTGACGCAGTTGTGCGGCGCGCTCGACGACGGCCGGGTTCTGCCCGTGTTCTTCGGCGAGGGCCAGCAGTCGATAGCTCAGCGCCGCCACCGGGCCCAGCAGGAAATACCAGAAAATCACCGCAAAAAAACTCTGGTACGCCTCCCAGAGCAGATGCCCCTCAACCCGTTCCAGTAGTTGCTCGCCGTTTTCGGCACAAATGTCCAGGTCACGTTTCGCTACATGAGCGGCAGCTTGCAGGTCTTCCCGGCGCCAGGCATCGCGAAACGGTCCGAGATCGGCCAGCAGATCACCGCGCCCCAGGCTATAAATCACCACCAGCAAATGCACCGGCAACGCCAACAGACCGTAAGCGACCGGCTCCAGCACCACCAGCAGCAACCCCAGCAGTGCCACCGGCAGCAGCACCAGAATCAGCAAAATCAACCACGGGCGATTGACCATACGCGGGTTGGCTTCAAGCTTGTGCAACTCGGCCACCCAACCGCCATCACGTTGAACCCGATGGCGCAGGGCCGAGAACTTCTCGATCCAGACCGCCAACAGCAACACCAGAAAACTCATTGTGGTTCCTCTTTAGCCAGGGCCGCGCGATAACGCGCCCAGTCGAACGCAGGTCCGGGATCCGTCTTGCGCCCCGGCGCGATGTCGCTATGCCCGCAGATGCGCTGCGCGGTGATGCCCGTAAAAGCGCTTTGCAGTTGCAAGGTCAGGGCCGTCAACGCGTCATATTGAGCATCGGTGAACGGCAGATCATCCGTGCCTTCAAGCTCGATGCCCACGGAAAAATCGTTACAGGTTTCCCGGCCGTCGAAACTCGACACACCGGCATGCCAGGCGCGTTCAAGACAAGAGACAAACTGAGTGACGGTGCCGTCACGCTCAATCAGAAAATGCGCAGACACCCGTAGGTCAGCGATCCCTTCAAAGTAGGGATGCTCTGTGACATCCAGCCGGTTCTGGAAAAATTCCTGCACCTTGCCGGTGGCAAACTGCGCCGGCGGCAGACTGATGTTGTGGATCACCAGCAGGGAAATTTCGCCCGTGGGGCGCGCATTGAAGTTGGGTGAAGGGCATACGTTCACGCCCTGACACCAACCGCTCGCGGGGTCCAACTGCATACAGGTTCCTTCAACGACGACTGTGTTGGTGCCCAGTATGCCGCGATAGACCCTCGGCGCGCGATCACTTGCCGCGATTGAGCCGCCGCAGGTTGCCGACCACCGACTCCAGGGCCCGATCGAACAGCAAGGTGTCGTCGAGGGTGCGCACCGCGCCACGACGAAAATCCAGTGCCAGCCCGGTACGGCTGCGCTCCAGCACTTTCATGCCGGTGCGGTTGACGAAAATGTACTTGCCCGTGGCTTCGATGATCGCGGCGAGCTTGCAGCGCAGGGTGTTTTCCTCATCTTCCTGAAATTCGACCCAGCAGCCCGCGTGCAACTGATCGACCTGAAGCAGGCCCGGATCATCCGCCGGCAAGCGCACCGAGACCGATTCCACCGGCCCTTCGTCGGCGGTGAGCAGCACGATTTCTTCGCGCACTTCAACCATCAGCGGCGCATCGGCAGGACGGGTGGCAGCCGGTGCCTGGTCCGCTCGTTCGAACAGTTGAACGTGCAAGCCTTCCAGCTCGCTGAAAAACTCTCCGGTGGCGAACGGATCGAACGCCGAACTGCTCAACCCGTCGCGCAAGGACTTGAGCAACCCCGGCACCAGCGCCAACAGGCGCAGGCTTGCGTCAGCGTCGTCATGGCGCTGCACGCTCCAGATCAATTGCTCCATGGTTTGCACATCCGCATGCCACTCGGCGGACTGATCGCCGTGCTTGAGGCAGGTCAGCAGCAGCACCTGGCTCCAGGCGTCCTGAACAAACGCCACCACCCGTTGCGGCAGCACTTTGCCCAACAACGCCTGATTCAACGCCAGCTCGACGCGTTGCCGGGCCAGTTCGGTTTTGGCGCGGCCCTCTTCGGCGTCGCGGGTACGCTGCTCCAACAAATCGCTGCGACGACGCTCGTCGCTGGTGAACGCCAGAAAATCCGCCAGCAATTCGGAGAAGATCGCCGGATCGTCGACAAAGTCGTTCAACAAACGCTGCACCACTTGCTCGATGCGCAGGTACAGGCTGTCGCGCTCGTGGTCATCGCACTCGCCCCAGCCCAGGGCCGCGGCGGCGATTTCGTTGAGCAGACGGCGGGCCGGGTGACTGCTGCGGCTGAAGAAACTCTTGTCGATCACCGCCACTTTCAGCATCGGGATCTGCAAGCGCCCGATCAGCGCCTTGAGAGAATCCGGCAGATTGCGGTCATCGAGGATGCATTCGAAGAGCATGGCGATCAGGTTGATCACATCTTCGTCAGCGACGCCGACTACACGCGACTTGCCACTTTTGACGCTGACCCGGGTCAGCAGTTGCTCAAGCTGGTTTCGCAGGTCGAATTCGTCCTGGACCGCCGGAGCCGGCACGTACTGCTGCAAGTGCGAGAGCAGCCGCAGCAGGTCGCGGGTGGATATCGGTTGCGTCTGAGCACTGGTTTCCAGCGTTGGCGCGACACTGCCACGCACGTGGAGCAGCAATTCCTGCAATGCCGCGAACACTTCCTGCACGCTGTCGTCGATTGGCGTGCTGTCCCAACGGTTGCCAGCCTCGTCGGGCTCGGCACGAACACTGGCCTGCGCACGATCAATGGCACGCCGATTCGGGGCCGGCTTCAGGTCGGGCAATATGCCGGTGGCGATCAATATCTGATTGGCTTCGGTGTAGAGCTGATCGGCATCACTGAGCACATAACGCTCGAAAAGCTTGAGGATGATCAACTTGACCTTGATCTCGACCCCCAGGTTGCGCCCGGCCTGCATGAAATACTCACAGAGCATCGCCGGGCCCAGGGGATTGCGCGTAGTCACCAGCTGCTTGCCCAGCAACGTGCTGAGCCGGGCGGTCAATTGATCAAGCGCAAAACCGTCACGGCTCAGCACTTTATTGACCATGGCCTCCACTGCCACGCGACGTTCCAGCTCATCACCGGACTGTTGCGCCTGAATATCGAGGGTCAATGTCTGCGGCAAGACCGTCTGAATACTGCCTGCGAGACCGACAAACGCTTCGAAGAACTGTTCGAGAAACGCCCGCTCGATATTTTTGCGCTTGAGGCGCAAATCGCGCATGGCTTCAAAAAAGATGTTCTGCTCGACGTCATTGCGGGCCCGGTCAGCCATTTCGAACAGCGTGTCGTCGGCGTTATCGAACAGTTCCTGCAGAGCATGCCGGAGCTGTTGAGCGGCCTTGTCGCGAACCTGAAGCAGAATCACAGGCAGGCGGGCGAGCGGCGAGTGACTCGCCTGATCGGTAGTTGCCTTGTGCAAAGGCACTACATTCCCGTCGTTGTGCATCCTGGCCTCCTGAAACGGTGATGCTTCGGTTCGGTTGGAAAGATCGAGTGCGCCAGCCTCACAGCCGCGCGCAACAGAAGACAATGCCCGCCCGCTGTCATTCAATAATCGGCGAACCAAAGACACGTCAAAGTCATGACGTCAAATGCAAGGCGCATTATCTTGCAAAAGATGTCCCGTATGCCAGCAGACTCTGTGTTTCTCTTTGAAATAGACGCCCGCAAAGGACCGCTGCTGAACCTCGCAGGCTCAAGAGATTCGACCAAATGCAGGTTTCAGAACGACCGGAAGGTCTCGCGCGCCTTGGGTTGCCCCGCGCCATGGCCCTATAATCGAGCCACTTTGTTTGTGGAGTCCGTTATGCCGAATCTACGTCTCGCCGATCTGACCGCCGAAATCGAAGCCAACGTACGCCGTGCGTTGCGCGAAGACATCGGCAGCGGCGACATCACCGCGCAGCTGATCCCGGCCGAACGCCTGGCCAAAGCCACCATCATCACGCGCGACGCCGCGGTCATCGCCGGCACCGCTTGGGTTGACGCGGTTTTCCGGCAACTGGACCCGCGGGTTGCCGTGCATTGGCAGGTGGCCGATGGCGAACGGGTGAAGCCCAATCAAGTGTTGTTCCACCTCGAAGGCCCTGCCCGCTCGCTGCTCACAGGCGAGCGCAGTGCGCTGAACTTCCTGCAATTGCTTTCCGGTGTGGCCACTCGTGCGCAATACCTGGCGGATTTCGTCGCCGAGACGCAGGTGAAGCTGCTCGACACCCGCAAAACCCTGCCGGGGCTGCGCCTGGCGCAAAAGTACGCCGTGACCTGCGGCGGCTGCCACAACCACCGCATCGGCCTGTACGACGCCTTCCTGATCAAGGAAAACCACATTGCTGCCAGCGGCGGCATCCCTGAAGCGATCAACGCCGCGCACAAGATCGCCCCGGGCAAACCGGTGGAGATCGAAGTGGAAAGCCTGGCGGAGCTGAAGGAAGCGCTTGCGGCGGGTGCCGACATCATCATGCTCGACGAGTTGAGCCTGGATGACATGCGCGAGGCCGTGCGCCTGAATGGCGGCAAGGCAAAACTGGAAGCCAGCGGCGGCATCAACGAAAGCACGCTGCTGCCGATCGCCGAAACCGGGGTGGATTACATTTCGATTGGTGCGATGACCAAGGACGTGAAGGCTGTCGATCTGTCGATGCGTTTAAGCCTCTGAAATCTCCTGAACGACATGAAACTGTAGGGGCCGGCTTGCTGGCGATCCTGGCGACGCGGTTTACCCGTTACGCCGCCTTCGCCAGCAAGCCGGCTCCTACAAGGGTCAGACCACCAGATTATTCATCTCGCAGTACTCTTCCCACTCGACGCCCAATACCTCGGCCGCCTCTTTGTGCAGCACCAGTCGCGCCGCTTCAAACTCTTCCGGGCTCGAGGTGTACTTGAGCGTCAGCTCCCACGGCTGCAGGCCCTGCGCTTCTGCTTCATCCTCAAACGCCCATTGAATCTGGTCTTTCTGATCGTCGGCGGGCAAGTCCTTGATCTCTTCCAGCAGTTGGGGCGCGTCCAGCACGTACTTCTTCAGCGCTTCTTCGTGCCTGGCTTCCTGGGTCAATTCTTTAACGGTCATGTCGTTCTCGCTGATCGGGGGAATGGAAGATGGATCTGGATCATCAAGGATCTCTCTGACGCAAAAAACCGTGTGAAGCCCGGTTTGTCTGGCCTTCAGAACCATTCGTGGATCATTTGAAAACTGCAGGGTGATGCTCGTGCAATGTCCGAATATAGGACGTTTGGAAGACGATTTATATGGACTTTTACATCAAATCTACAAAAAAAATGCCGAGCGGTTTTTCTGAAAATATTCCCTCGCCACACAGGAACAACCTTCAAAAAGCAAAGTCATAGCGATGTGCCATCTAGGCACTTCACAAGGAACTCAGGTGATGCGTATTTTCAAGAAGCTTCCGTCTACCCTGTTGGCAACAGGCATGGCCGCCCTTTTTCTTGGCAACATGGCAATGGCCAATACGGCCCAAGCCGGTCTGGAGTTCGCCTCAGACAACCCTTCCTCCACCGACAGCTTCCTCGTCTTTCACAGACTGTATGGTAAAGACGTCATGGTCAGGAGCAATCTCAGTGTCGAGGGTGTGGAAACACTGCAACGCACCGCTAAAACCAACACGGATGACATCAAGGAACTCAAGAATCTCCTCGAAGCGCAGGCTCGTCTCATCGAGGAACTCAAGCGCAACAACGGAACAAGCTCCAGTTCGAGTGCCAGTGAGATAACCAACCTCAAACGCACTGCCACCGAACAGGACAAGGACCTGAAAGAACTCACCAAGCAATTGGAGGAGTTCAAACGCAACAGTGGTTCGAGTTCCAGCTCCAGTTCCAGCGACGTGGCCAACCTCAAGCGCACGCTCACTGAACAGGAAACCGGCCTGAGAAACCTCGCCAAAGCAGTGGACGAACTCAAGCGCAACAGCAGCTCGAACTCCGGTTCAAGCGCCAGTACCAGCGAAGTGAGCGACCTCAAGCGCACGGTCAGTGAACAGGACAACGGCCTGAAAAACCTCGCCAAAGCGGTGGATGATCTCAAGCGCAGCAGCAGCTCGAATTCCGGTTCAAGCGCCAGTTCCAGCGAAGTGAGCGACCTCAAGCGCACGGTCAGTGAACAGGACAACGGCCTGAAAAAGCTCGCCAGCCAAATGGACGATCTCAAGCGCAGCAGCGGCTCGAACTCCAGTTCAAGCTCCAGCTCCAGCGAAGTGAGCGACCTCAAGCGCACCGTCAGCGCACAGGACAACGACTTGAAAAGGCTCGCCAGTCAGGTGGAAGACTTGAAGCGTAGCGCCGGGTCGAGCTCCAGCGCGAGTTCCAGCGACCTGTCCAGCCTCAAGCGGGACGTCAGCAATCAGGACAGCCAACTGGATCAGCTGAAACGTGCCGTGGATGATCTGAGAAGCAAGGTGAAATAACAGGGGATGGTGCCCGAGACAGGAATCGAACCTGCGACCTTCGCGTTACGAGTGCGCTGCTCTACCGGCTGAGCTACACGGGCGGTGAGCTAAACCTAGCATCGAGATTGGAAGCGGGCAAATCCACAAATCGTTTCCAGTTTTCGCAGACAAAAAAATGCCCCGCAGTTTTCACTGCGGGGCATTTTTTATAACGTTGAAGCGGTCAGGCGTGGGGAGTGATTAAACGCCCGAAGCCTTGGCTGCTGCTACGTCTTTGATGGAGAGCTTGATACGGCCGCGGTTGTCCACGTCCAGTACCAGCACTTCCACTTCCTGGCCTTCTTTCAGGATGTCGGTCACTTTCTCAACGCGAGCATCGCTCAGCATCGAGATGTGAACCAGACCGTCCTTGCCCGGCAGGATGTTGACGAATGCGCCGAAGTCGACGATGCGCTCAACTTTACCGACGTAGATCTTGCCGATTTCAGCTTCTGCGGTGATGCCCAGAACGCGCTGACGTGCTGCTTCAGCCGCTTCCTTGGTTTCGCCGAAGATCTTGATCGAGCCGTCGTCTTCGATGTCGATCGAAGCCTTGGTCTCTTCACAGATCGCACGAATGGTCGCGCCGCCTTTACCGATGACATCACGGATTTTGTCGGTGTCGATTTTCATCGCGATCATGGTCGGAGCGTTTTCCGACAGTTCGGTACGCGACTGGCCAATGATCTGGTTCATCTGACCGAGGATGTTCAGGCGCGCTTCCAGGGCTTGGCCCAGAGCGATCTCCATGATTTCTTCGGTGATGCCTTTGATCTTGATGTCCATCTGCAGCGCGGTAACACCTTTGGCGGTACCAGCTACTTTGAAGTCCATGTCGCCGAGGTGGTCTTCGTCACCCAGGATGTCGGTCAGGACAGCGAATTTCTCGCCTTCTTTAACCAGACCCATCGCGATACCGGCAACGGGTGCCTTCATCGGAACGCCAGCGTCCATCAGGGCCAGGGAAGCGCCGCAGACCGAAGCCATGGAGCTCGAACCGTTGGACTCGGTGATTTCCGATACAACACGGATGGTGTACGGGAACACGTCGGCAGCAGGCAGCATGGCCTGAACCGAACGACGGGCCAGACGGCCGTGACCGATTTCGCGACGACCAGCGCCACCCATGCGACCACACTCACCTACCGAGAACGGAGGGAAGTTGTAGTGCAGCATGAACGGGTCTTTTTTCTCGCCTTCCAGGGTGTCCAGCAGTTGTGCGTCACGGGCGGTGCCCAGTGTTGCAACGACCAGAGCCTGGGTTTCGCCACGGGTGAACAGAGCCGAACCGTGGGTCTTTGGCAGAACACCGACTTCGATGTTCAAAGGACGTACGGTCTTGGTGTCGCGGCCGTCGATACGTGGCTTGCCGTTAACGATGTTTTCGCGAACGGTGCGGTATTCGATTTCGCCGAAAGCAGCTTTGACTTCGCTGGAAGAAGGCTGGCCTTCTTCACCGGACAGCTTGGCAACAACCTGGTCCTTCAGCTCACCCAGGCGAGCGTAACGGTCGGCCTTGATGGTGATGGTGTAAGCCTGGGAGATCGCGTCGCCGAACTCGGCACGGATAGCGCCCAGCAGAGCAGTGGCTTCTGGCTGTGGAGCCCAGGTCCAGGTCGGCTTGGCAGCTTCGGCGGCCAGTTCCTTGACGGCGTTGATCACCACCTGGAACTCGTCGTGAGCAAACAGTACCGCGCCCAGCATCTGGTCTTCGGTCAGCTCTTTGGCTTCCGATTCAACCATCAGAACGGCTTCCGAAGTACCGGCAACGACCATGTCCAGGCTCGATGCTTTCAGTTGTTCGTAAGTCGGGTTCAGCAGGTAGCCGGTGCTTTCGTGGAACGCAACGCGGGCAGCGCCGATCGGGCCATCGAAAGGAATGCCGGAGATGGCCAGCGCAGCCGAGGTACCGATCATCGCAGCGATATCCGGATCGGTCTTCTTGCTGGTGGAAACGACGGTGCAGACTACCTGCACTTCGTTCATGAAGCCTTCCGGGAACAGCGGACGGATCGGACGGTCGATCAGTCGGGAAGTCAGGGTTTCTTTCTCGGAAGGACGGCCTTCGCGCTTGAAGAAACCGCCAGGGATCTTACCGGCAGCGTAAGTCTTTTCCTGGTAGTGAACGGACAGAGGGAAGAAGCCCTTGCCTGGATCGGCTTGCTTGGCACCGACTACGGTCACCAATACGCTGACGTCGTCGTCAACGGTGACCAATACTGCGCCGGAGGCCTGACGGGCGATACGGCCAGTCTCGAGGGTAACGGTCGACTGACCGAACTGGAATTTTTTGATTACCGGGTTCACGGTGTCCTACCTTCTTTTGTGGCTCTTGGGGAACTTGTCTTCTTGCGAAATTCTTGGGCAATGTCGGGAATCGGCCCAACGCCTGTCCAGGGTAAAACGGTGTATCCAGATAAAACTTGAGGCTGGGAGCCTGCCATGCACCAGCGGGAAACCCACTGATGCACGGCAGACAACCAACCTCTAGCGCAATCGCTTATTAGCGACGCAGACCCAGGCGACCGATCAGAGTCTGATAACGACCCAGATCCTTGCCTTTCAGGTAGTCCAGCAGCTTACGACGCTGGTTTACCATGCGGATCAGACCACGACGGGAGTGGTGATCTTTACCGTTGGCCTTGAAGTGACCTTGCAGCTTGTTGATGTTGTGGGTCAGCAGTGCAACTTGCACTTCTGGCGAACCAGTGTCACCAACAGCTTGCTGGTAGTCAGCTACGATTTGAGCTTTTTCTTGAACGTCGAGAGCCATGAGGCAATCCTTTTATCAGGAAACTGTTTCAAAGAAACAGTTTCAACAGGCCAGGGACAAATCCCTGTATCTAAAAATGAGTAGTGACCGTGCCTGTTAACAGCCACCCTCGTCCGGTCATTCTGACCGAATCAATCGACGCGGCGCGATGCGCCCGTCTTCGCTCACTTCACCGATACCGATGAAGCGACCATTGTGATCCTGTACCCGTACCATGCCGAACTTCGGAGCATCCGGGGCGCGAACCGGCTGGCCGTTGAGCCAGTAGAACGCGCTCGCTTCCGAGAACTGCAGCAGTGGCCAATCCAGCAGGCCGCTGTCCGATGGCATCAGGAAGCGGTCGACTGCTTCGTTGCCACCTTCGGCATGTACCGCTTCCAGCTCTTCAAGCGTGACAGTCTGCGCCAGCGTGAAAGGCCCGGCCTGGGTACGTCGCAATTCAGCAACGTAAGCGCCACAACCGAGTTGCTCACCGATATCCTCCACCAGGGTGCGGATATAGGTGCCTTTGCTGCAATCCACCGCAAGCCGCGCAGTATCACCTTCAAAGGCCAGCAATTCCAAGCGCGCAATAGTAACAGAACGCGGTTCGCGCTCCACTACTTCGCCTGCACGTGCCAGCTTGTACAGCGGCTGGCCATCACGCTTGAGCGCCGAGTACATCGGCGGTATCTGACTGATTTGCCCACGAAAATTCGGCAGCACCGCTTCGACATCGGATCGACCAACGGTCACCGGGCGCTCCTGCAAAACTTCACCTTCGGCATCCGCCGTGGTGGTGGTTTTGCCTAGCTGCGCCAGGGTTTCATAACCCTTGTCGGAATCGAGCAGGTATTGCGAGAACTTGGTCGCCTCACCGAAGCACAACGGCAACACGCCGGTGGCCAGCGGATCAAGACTGCCGGTGTGCCCGGCCTTCTCGGCGTTCAGCAACCAGCGAACCTTCTGCAACGCTGCGTTGGAGGTGAACCCCAGCGGTTTGTCGAGCAGGATAATGCCGCTGACGTTACGACGGATACGTTTGACCTGAGCCACCGATTACTCCTTGGTGTCTTCGACTTCTGCCGCAACCGGGTGCTGATTGTCTTCAGCCACCGCACGCTCGATCAGGGCCGACAGGTGCGCACCACGCACGACGCTTTCGTCGTAGTGGAAGTGCAACTGCGGAACGCTGCGCAACTTCATTTCGCGGGCCAACTGCATACGCAGGAAACCGGCGGCGGAGTTGAGCACCTTGATGCTTTGCGCGATATCTTCGGCGCTGTCCTGGCCCATCACGGTGATGAAAATCTTGGCGTGACCGACGTCACGACTGACTTCAACAGCGGTAATGGTGACCAGGCCTACGCGCGGATCTTTGACTTCACGACGGATCAGCTGTGCCAGCTCACGCTGCATCTGATCGCCGATACGCTGGGTACGGCTATATTCTTTTGCCATGTCTTGTTACCTGTTACTGCCTCACGGTGAAACCCGTGGGGTCTGAAAGCGGCAAACGCCCGGCCTGACAAAAGCCAGACCGGGCGTTGCGTTTAGAGTCCTGACGCTGTGCCGCGCATTTGCATGCAGCGGCCCATCGTGGCCCTTGAAGTGCGCGAGTTAGAGGCTGCGAGCAACCTGAACCTTCTCGAAGACTTCGATCTTGTCACCGACTTTGACGTCGTTGTAGCTCTTCACGCCGATACCGCATTCCATGCCGGCACGTACTTCGGAAGCGTCATCCTTGAAGCGGCGCAGGGATTCCAGCTCGCCTTCGAAGATAACGATGTCTTCACGCAGTACACGGATTGGACGGTTACGGTGAACAACACCTTCGATAACCATGCAACCGGCGATCGCGCCAAACTTCGGCGAACGGAACACGTCACGCACTTCGGCCACACCCAGGATGTTCTCGCGAACATCACTGCCGAGCATACCGGTCAGGGCTTTCTTGACGTCTTCGATGATGTCGTAGATCACGTTGTAGTAACGCATATCCAGACCTTCCTGCTCGACGATCTTGCGAGCGCCGGCATCGGCACGCACGTTGAAGCCGAACAGTACAGCGTTGGAGGCCAGTGCCAGGTTAGCGTCGGACTCGGTGATACCACCGACACCGCCACCGACAACACGCACTTGCACTTCGTCGTTACCCAGGCCATTCAAGGCACCGTTCAACGCTTCCAGCGAACCACGGACGTCGGATTTGAGGACGATGTTGAGCGTCTTCTTCTCTTCCTGACCCATGTTCTCGAAGATGTTTTCAAGCTTGCCGGCGTGAGCACGGGCCAGCTTGACTTCGCGGAACTTGCCTTGACGGAACAGAGCCACTTCACGGGCTTTCTTCTCGTCGGCAACCACGCTCATCTCGTCGCCAGCATCCGGCGTACCGTCCAGGCCGAGGATCTCGACAGGGATGGAAGGACCGGCTTCTTTGATTGGCTTGCCGTTCTCGTCGAGCATGGCACGTACACGGCCATAGTTCGAACCGACCAGGACCATGTCGCCTTGGCGCAGGGTACCGTCTTGAACCAGAACGGTAGCAACCGGGCCACGACCTTTGTCGAGACGCGATTCAACCACAACGCCACGACCCGGAGCCGACGGAGTTGCTTTCAGTTCGAGAACTTCAGCTTGCAGCAGAACAGCTTCGAGCAACTCGTCCACGCCAGTACCGACTTTCGCCGAAACCGATACGAACGGGGTGTCGCCGCCCCACTCTTCCGAAGTCACGCCGTGAACCGACAGTTCGCTACGGATGCGATCGAGATCGGCGCCCGGCTTGTCGATTTTGTTCACAGCTACAACCAGCGGAACACCGGCAGCCTTGGCGTGCTGAACGGCTTCAACGGTCTGCGGCATCACGCCGTCGTCCGCTGCAACCACCAGGATCACGATGTCGGTCGCCTTGGCACCACGAGCACGCATAGCGGTAAACGCGGCGTGACCAGGGGTGTCGAGGAAGGTGACCATGCCGCGTTCGGTTTCAACGTGGTATGCACCGATGTGCTGGGTGATACCGCCGGCTTCGCCAGCAGCAACCTTGGCACGACGGATGTAGTCGAGCAGCGAGGTCTTACCGTGGTCAACGTGGCCCATTACGGTCACGACCGGAGCACGGGAGAACGCTTCACCTTCAAACTTCAGGGACTCGGCCAGGGAATCTTCCAGGGCGGTGTCGCTGACCAGGGTCACTTTGTGGCCCAGCTCTTCGGCAACCAGTTGGGCAGTTTCCTGATCCAGTACCTGGTTGATGGTCGCTGGGGTACCCAGTTTGAACATGAACTTGATGATTTCAGCAGCCTTGACCGACATCTGCTGGGCAAGATCGCCAACAGTGATGGTCTCGCCGATCTTCACTTCGCGCACTACAGGGCCGGTTGGGCTCTGGAAACCGTGAGCGTTGCGTTTCTTCAGCTTGGCCTTGCCGCGACCACCACGACGGAAGCCATCGCTTTCTTCGTCGGTAGTACGTGGCGCAACACGTGGAGCAGGCGCTTTCTCTTTAACCGAAGCACGATGCGGAGCGTTTTTGCGCTCGCCATCGCCACTGCCACGACGATTGTTATCGTCGGCACGTGGTTTGTCCGGACGGCGCTGTTCGTTCTGCTTGTTGCGAACATCAGCAGACGGAGCTGGAGCAGCTGCAATAACCGGAGCGCTTTCACGCACTGGCTCGGCAACGGCAACCGGCGCTGCAACAGCGTCGTTGGTAGCGGTTTGCGCAGCAGCAGGCTGGCGACGCGCTTCTTCTTCGGCGCGACGCTTGGCTTCTTCTTCAGCCTTCTGACGAGCAGCATTTTCTACTGCGCGACGTTCATCCAGTTCGCGTTTGCGCTCGGCTTCGATTTCTTCCGGGCTGCGCTGTACGAAAACTTTCTTTTTACGGACTTCAACACTGATGCTTTTGCTGCCAGCAACACGCAGGGTGCTGGTGGTTTTACGCTGCAGTGTGATCTTGCGTGGTTCTTCCACTTTCGCCTTGTGGCTGCTTTTCAAGTGAGTCAGCAAAGATTGCTTCTCACTGTCAGTCACATGTTCTTCGGCGGCGGTGTGCGGCAGACCTGCCTCACGCATCTGCTGCAACAGGCGCTCTACCGGTGTTTTGACCTCATCGGCCAGTTGTTTCACCGTGACTTGCGTCATGCACTTCTCTCCTCAGGCCGCGCCTAATTACTCGAACCAGTGGGCTCGGGCGGCCATGATCAACTTGCCGGCACGATCATCGTCAATGCCGTCGATGTCGAGCAGGTCGTCAATAGACTGCTCGGCCAGGTCTTCGCGGGTAATTACGCCGCGCACCGCCAGTTCCATCGCCAAATCCTTGTCCATACCCTCAAGCGAGAGCAGGTCTTCGGCCGGATGGGCGTCTGCCAGCTTTTCCTCAGTAGCGATGGCTTTGGTCAACAAACGATCCTTGGCACGAGCGCGAAGCTCGTTGACGGTTTCTTCGTCAAAGCCGTCGATGTTGAGCATTTCTTCCAACGGTACGTAGGCAATCTCTTCCAGGCTGGTGAAGCCTTCATCTACCAGCACCTGTGCCAGGTCTTCGTCGACTTCCAGCTCGTCGATGAAGTTGCGCAGGATGTCGCCGGTTTCTGCTTGCTGCTTAGCCTGGATGTCCGATTCGGTCATCACGTTCAGGGTCCAGCCAGTCAACTGGCTAGCCAGACGCACGTTCTGACCACCGCGACCGATGGCCTGAGCCAGATTGTCTGCGCCAACGGCGATGTCCATTGCATGGGCATCTTCGTCAACGATAATTGCCGCAACCTCAGCCGGGGACATGGCGTTGATTACGAACTGAGCCGGGTTGTCGTCCCACAGGACGATATCAACACGCTCACCGCCCAACTCACCCGACACTGCCTGGACGCGCGAACCGCGCATACCGATGCAAGCGCCCTGCGGGTCGATGCGTTTGTCCTTGGAGCGGACCGCGATTTTGGCGCGCGAACCCGGGTCACGGGAGGCAGCCATTACTTCGATCAGGCCTTCAGCGATTTCCGGCACTTCGATGCGGAACAACTCGATCAGCATTTCCGGCGCGGTACGCGACAGGATCAGCTGCGGGCCGCGGTTCTCGGTGCGGATTTCC
Organism: Pseudomonas sp. BF-B-15; assembly: GCF_019946675.1. Taxonomy (NCBI): domain Bacteria; kingdom Pseudomonadati; phylum Pseudomonadota; class Gammaproteobacteria; order Pseudomonadales; family Pseudomonadaceae; genus Pseudomonas; species Pseudomonas sp. BF-B-15. The sequence continues at coordinate 39,202 of NZ_JAGYFZ010000035.1, read as the reverse complement.
TTGAGCAGCGCACGCAGACGCACGCCAACCCGGAAGGTTTCGCGAGAGATGATGTCTTCACGAGCCAGCAACGCTTCAGCGTTGTTGCCCAGGTCGACGATCACATTGTCGCGGGTCACTTTCTTCACGGTGCCGGAGATGATTTCCCCCAGGCGCTCGCGATAGGCGTCAACGACTTGAGCGCGCTCGGCTTCGCGAACTTTCTGCACGATGACTTGCTTGGCAGTCTGTGCAGCAATGCGGCCGAACTCGATGGATTCGATTTTTTCTTCGACTACATCACCAACCTGGGCACCAGGATGCGTTTCGGCAACCTTGCTCGGCCAGGTTTCGATGGCCGGATCGTCCAGGTCTGCTTCTTCGACAACCGTCCAGCGACGGAAGGTCTCGTAAGCACCGGTGTGGCGATTGATTTCCACACGCAGATCGACTTCGTCCTCGAAACGCTTTTTGGTAGCAGTGGCCAGAGCCAGCTCCAGCGCTTCAAAAATTACGTTTGCCGGTACGCCCTTTTCATTGGATACCGACTCAACAACCAGCAGTACTTCTTTGCTCATCGTACGCCTCGCCTTTCGCAAGCCATTGGATCCGCGGGATCCGCGTCTCAGTCAAAACTGGGAATAATGTTGGCCTTGTCGATCATATCGATCGGCAACAGGAACTCGTGGTCTTCTACCTGCACCACGACATCCTGCTCTTCTACACCGCGCAGAAGGCCCTGAAAGTTGCGTCGCCCTTCAAAAGGCGAGCGCAGCCTGATCTTCACTTGTTCACCGGCAAATTTTGCAAACTGCTCAATAGTGAACAGCGGGCGTTCCATGCCAGGCGAGGAAACTTCAAGGGTGTACTCAACGGCGATTGGATCTTCAACATCCAGGACACCGCTGATCTGACGGCTGACGATGGCGCAATCGTCCACCAGCACGCCGCCTTCTTTATCAATATAAACGCGCAACATTGAGTGGCGACCTTGAGCCGAAAACTCAATACCCCAGCATTCATAGCCTAGGGCCACGACCACCGGGGCCAACAAGGCCTGCAACTCTTCTAGCTTGCTCGACACCTGAACCCCCTCGTGCATGTATGTGCATGCTATGCAAAATAAAAAAATGGGCGAAACGCCCATCCTTGAAACGCCGTCGAACAGCGGCGTAGAAAGTGTCCAGCTAACAAAAAGCCCCTTAAAAGGGGCTCCTTAAACTGGTTGCGGGGGCCGGATTTGAACCGACGACCTTCGGGTTATGAGCCCGACGAGCTACCAGACTGCTCCACCCCGCGACAAAGCTGGGGCGGAAGTATACGACCGATCCCTGACAGGGTCAATGTAACCTTCCACCTACAAGAAAGCCCGCAACAGCGGGCTCTCCTGATAATTGGTACCGAGAAGGGGACTCGAACCCCTACACCCTATGGGCACAACCACCTCAAGGTTGCGTGTCTACCAATTCCACCACCTCGGCAATACTACGTTTGAAACCCTTCTTACTTCTGCTCTTGAGCTGGAGGTACGTCAGTCGCTGGAGTAGCCGACTTTTGCTCTTGAAGCACCGGTACATCATCAGAAGCCGGTTGTTGCTTTGGAACTTCCAACACTGCTGGATTTGGCAAACCTACTTGAGTCAGCTGGTGAGCCTTCTCTTTAGCAAAGTAACCTAACCCTAAGCTGGTTATGAAGAAACCGGCGGCAAGTATAGCAGTAAACTTACTAAGAAAGGTAGAGGAACCTTGGCTTCCGAACACAGTATTTGAAGCACCTGCTCCGAAAGACGCGCCAGCATCCGCACCCTTACCCTGCTGCAGCAATACCAGAGCAACTACGCCCAATGCACCCAGCAGATGAAAAACGACTACGACTGTTTCCAGCATTTTTTCAGTTTCCCGCGGCGCGAATAATCGCACCGAACTCATCTGCATTCAGGGAAGCTCCACCAATGAGCCCCCCATCGATATCCGGCATGCCGAACAGTTCGACCGCATTGGCCGCCTTCACGCTGCCGCCGTATAGAAGCCGCACACCTTGTGCGACCTCAGAATTCTCTGCCGCCAACTGAGCGCGAATGGCTGCGTGCACATCCTGCGCCTGTTGCGGCGAAGCAGTCAGCCCGGTGCCAATGGCCCAGACCGGCTCATAAGCAATGACTGCATTTGCAAAAGCACCAACACCCAGCTCCTCAATGATACTGCCAAGCTGACGCCCGACAACCTCAAGAGTTTTTCCAGCTTCGCGTTGCTCCAGGGTCTCCCCTATACACAACACTGGAATCAAGCCACATGCCTGTGCCGCTGCGAACTTGCGAATCAGCATTCCGTCCTGCTCGCCCATTTGGCGGCGCTCGGAATGCCCGACAAGTACAAAGGTACAACCTGCATCCACCAACTGACTCGGTGCAACTTCGCCGGTCAAAGCACCTTGCATGGATTCCACTGCAGAGTTCTGCGCGCCGACCGAAATCGACTTGCCTTTCAAACCATCAATCACTTGATTGATATGCAGGAAAGACGGGAATACCGCGACATCAACACCGCTCGGCAAGGCCAAATGACTCAGGCCGTTGATCAGCTCAGCGACGCTGGCGCGGGTACCGTGCATCTTCCAGTTACCAGCTACCATAGGGCGACGCATGCTGTACCTCGTCGGTCAAAGTGGGCGCAGATGTTACCCAACACAATCATGGCTGGCAAGCCGAATTCAGGCAGAAACTTCAGTAACCAGTTTTGCCAGCTCTTCGGCATAGCCGCGAACTTGTGTTTCGTCCTCGCCTTCGACCATGACACGCACCAACGGCTCGGTGCCGGACTTGCGCAACAGCACGCGCCCACGCCCAGCCATGGCCTTGGTAACGCGCTCGCTGGCCTCTTTGACCGACGGATGATCCAGAGGGCTCGCACCGCCACTGAAACGCACGTTGATCAGCACCTGAGGACACTTGCGCAGCGACTGACGGGCTTGAGCCAGCCCTTCGGAGCGAGTCTGCAATGCCATCAACACCTGCAACGCTGCAATGATCGCATCACCGGTGGTGGTGTGATTGAAGCAGACGATATGACCCGAGTTCTCACCACCGACCAGCCAGTTGCGCTCCAGCAGATCCGCGATCACATAACGGTCACCGACGTTGGCACGCACAAACGGAATCGACAGATCTGCCAGGGCCAGCTCCAGCCCCAGGTTACTCATCAATGTTCCGACCACACCGCCTTTCAGCAGATCACGCTCATGCAAGTCGCGGGCGATGATGAACAGCAGCTCGTCACCATCGACAACAGCACCCGTGTGATCGACCATCAGGACCCGGTCGCCATCACCATCGAACGCAATACCGAGATCAGCATGTTCGGCAAGAACGGCAGCCTGCAACTGCCCCATATGGGTCGAACCGCAGTTGTCATTGATGTTCAGGCCGTTTGGCTGCGCTGAAAGCACAACAACCTCGGCGCCCAACTCGCGGAACACACTCGGTGCCACTTTGTAGGTCGCACCGTGAGCGCAATCGATCACGATCTTCAGGCCCGTAAAGCTGGTGCCGGTCGGCACGCTGCTCTTGCAGAATTCAATATAACGGCCCGAAGCATCGTTGATTCGCGACACTTTGCCGATCTTGCTCGACTCAACCACGGTCATCGGGGTGTCGAGCAACTCTTCGATCATATGCTCGACTTCATCCGGCAGCTTGGTGCCCTTGCCGGAGAAAAACTTGATGCCGTTGTCATCGTGAGGATTGTGCGAGGCACTGATCACGATGCCTGCTTCGGCATGGAACGTACGCGTCAGGTAGGCGATGGCCGGCGTCGGCATCGGGCCCAGGAGCATCACGTCGGCACCCGCCGAAGTCAGCCCGGCCTCGAGCGCCGATTCGAACATGTATCCCGAGATCCGGGTGTCCTTGCCTACCAACACTTTGCAGGCGCCCATTTTGCGGAACGCCATGCCCGCAGCCCAGCCGAGCTTGAGCATGAATTCAGGGGTAATCGGGTACACGCCGACCCGACCACGAATACCGTCGGTGCCAAAATATTTCTTAGTCATAAGTGCTCCATCATTCTTATTCGGCTGATTCCACTGCGGCGATCATCCGCACCACATCGACGGTTTCGGCCACATCATGGACGCGCAATATACGCGCCCCCTTGAATGAAGCCAGCGCCGCGAGTGCCAAACCGCCATGCAGTCGCTCACCGACCGGGCGATTCAAGGCCTGACCTATCATGCTCTTTCGCGAAACCCCGACCAACAGGGGCCGCCCCAAGGCATGCAGGACTTCCATATGTTTGAACAAGCTAAGGTTGTGCTGCAAGGTTTTGGCGAAGCCGAAACCCGGATCCAGGATGATCCGCTCAGCCGGAATTCCGACTGACGCACACTGCGCCATGCGCTCGACAAGAAACTCGCCGACCTCTCGGGTGACATCCTGATAATGCGGATTGTCCTGCATGTCGCCCGGCTCACCGAGCATATGCATCAGACAGACCGGCAGGCCAGTGGCGGCCGCCGCATCCAGAGCACCCTCTCGACGCAACGAACGAACGTCATTGATCAAACCCGCACCCAGCCGAGCCGCTTCACGCATGACCGCTGGCGTGGAGGTATCGACCGAGATAATCACATCCAGCTCGCGGTTGATGCGCTCGACAATTGGCGCTACGCGCTCCAGCTCTTCGAGCGGCGAAACCGCCCTGGCACCGGGCCGGGTCGATTCGCCACCGACATCAATCAGCGTCGCGCCGGCCAGCACCATGGCTTCGGCGTGGCGCAAGGCCGCATCGAGCTGGCTGTATTGGCCGCCATCGGAAAAGGAATCAGGGGTGACATTGAGAATGCCCATGACATGCGTCTGGGCCAAATCAAGAACCCGGTTGCCGCAAGGCAACCGGGTCGAGGACTGAACAGAAGTCATTTCAAACCTTAAACGTCAGCAGCCGGACCGCCGATCGGTGTTTCCGGGCGCTCATCCTGTACCACCGGAGGCGTTCCGGAGGTACCGGTGCCGCCCGACCAGTCGCGAGGTTCGCGAGGCGTACGACCCGCCATGATGTCGTCGATCTGATCGGCGTCGATCGTTTCGTACTTCATCAGGGCATCAGCCATGGCGTCGAGCTTGTCACGGTTATCCGTGAGGATCTGTTTGGCCGTGCCATAGCACTGGTCAATGATGCTGCGCACTTCGGAGTCGATCAGTTTGGCTGTCTCACCGGAGAAGCTTGCACTCTGACCACCGCCGCCGCGACCGAGGAACACTTCGCCCTCTTCTTCGGCGTACATCAACGGACCGAGTTTCTCCGACAGACCCCACTTGGTCACCATGTTCCGTGCAATCTGACTGGCACGCATGATGTCGTTGGATGCACCGGTGGTGACACCGTCAAAGCCCAAAGTCATCTCTTCAGCGATACGGCCGCCGTACAGCGAACAGATCTGGCTGATCAACGCACGCTTGGACAGGCTGTAGCGATCTTCTTCCGGCAGGAACATGGTCACACCCAGCGCACGACCGCGCGGGATGATCGACACTTTGTAGACCGGGTCATGCTCAGGCACGACGCGACCAACAATAGCGTGACCTGCTTCGTGATAGGCGGTGTTCTGCTTCTCTTTCTCGGACATGACCATGGATTTGCGCTCGGCGCCCATCATGATCTTGTCTTTCGCCAGTTCGAATTCTTTCATCTCGACAATGCGCTTGCCGGTGCGGGCAGCGAACAGCGACGCCTCGTTCACCAGGTTGGCAAGGTCGGCACCGGAGAAACCAGGCGTACCACGAGCGATCACGGCCGGAGCGACGTCGTCACCCATTGGCACTTTGCGCATGTGGACCTTGAGAATTTGCTCGCGACCGCGGATATCCGGCAACCCGACCACAACCTGACGGTCGAAACGGCCCGGACGCAGCAACGCAGGGTCCAGTACGTCCGGACGGTTGGTTGCAGCGATGACGATGATGCCGTCATTCATTTCGAAGCCGTCCATCTCTACCAGCAACTGGTTGAGAGTCTGCTCACGCTCATCGTGACCACCGCCCATGCCGGCGCCACGATGGCGACCGACGGCGTCGATTTCATCGATGAAGATGATGCATGGCGCGTGTTTTTTGGCTTGCTCGAACATGTCGCGAACACGGCTGGCACCGACACCGACGAACATTTCGACAAAGTCGGAACCGGAAATGGTGAAGAACGGCACCTTGGCTTCACCGGCAATTGCCTTGGCCAGCAAGGTTTTACCAGTACCCGGAGGACCGACCATCAGCACGCCGCGAGGAATGCGGCCGCCCAGACGCTGGAACTTGCCCGGATCGCGGAGGAATTCGACCAGCTCGCCGACTTCTTCCTTGGCTTCGTCGCAACCGGCAACGTCAGCCAGGGTAGTTTTCACCTGGTCTTCGGAGAGCAGGCGCGCCTTGCTCTTGCCGAAGCTCATCGGCCCGCCCTTGCCTCCGGCACCGCCCTGCATCTGCCGCATGAAGAACATGAACACGGCGATGATCACCAGGATCGGGAAGCTCGCGACCAGCAGTTGAGTCCAGATGCTTTGCTGCTCAGGCTGCTTGCCTTCGACTACCACGTGGTTGTCCACGAGATCGCCGATCAGACCGTTGTCCTGGATAGCAGGACGAATGGTCTTGAAGCTGTCGCCATCGTTGCGCTTACCGGTAATCACATAGCCATCAACGGCTACGCGCTCGACCTTGCCATCCTTGACCTGCTGGATGAAGTCGGAATAGTTGAGGGTCTGCGGCTCGTTAGGGCTGGAGAAGTTGTTCATCACTGTCACCAGGACAGCCGCGATGATCAACCACAGGATCAGATTCTTTGCCATATCGTTCAATTAACTACCCTCTGAAGCAAGCGCCGCTAATGGCGCGCGCTTCGCATGATATTCACCGGCCTAACTTACTACATTACCTACAACACTGGCAGGCGCCGTCTGTAACCCTTTGTGAAACACTTCCTACACAATATTCGCTAATTCCCACAAGGCGAAATACGAAAAACCTATCGCCCCGCAAAAAAACCTCGATTTACTCACTACGACCGCGGTAGCCCCAAGCCAGCATGTATTGCTCGCGGGAACTGCCACGAGAAGAGTCCGGCTTGATCATCTGGACCTTGTCGAATTTCTGACGAGCGTCCTTCACGTAAGCATCAAACCCTTCGCCCTGAAACACCTTGATCACGAAATTACCACCCGGCTTGAGTATCCGGGCAGCCAGATCAAGAGCCAGCTCACATAGAAACATGGCTTTTGGCATGTCCACCTCAGGCGTACCACTCATATTGGGGGCCATATCGGAAATCACAAGGTCCACCTGCGAATTACCGACGGCTTCAAGGATCTGAGCGAGCACTTTGTCCTCGGTGAAGTCACCCTGGATGAAAGTCACGTCCGGAATGCTGTCCATTTCCAGAATGTCCGAGGCGATCAGACGCCCCTGACCACCGATCAGCCGACTGGTGACCTGCGACCAGCCGCCGGGCGCCGCGCCCAGGTCGACAACGCTCATACCCGGACGGATCAGCTTGTATTTCTCCTGGACCTCCAGAAGCTTGTAACTCGCACGCGAGCGGTAACCATCCTTCTGCGCCTGCTTCACATAGGGATCGTTGACATGTCTTTTCAGCCAACCAAGGCTTGTCTTGGAACGCGCCATTGGGCACCTCGATGATAAGGGTCGTGATTAGTTGGGCGGATCCACGAACCCTCGGGTAAAATGGCCGCCATTTTACAGAATCCAGACGAAAGGGTCAGATTATGCCGCTCACTCAAGAGCAGAAGAAACAGTACAAATCCATTGGCCACCATCTGAAACCAGTTTTGATTGTGGCTGACAACGGTCTGACTGAAGGTGTGCTAGCCGAACTTGAACGCGCTTTGGCGGATCACGAGCTGATCAAAATCAAGCTCAACATCCTCGATCGCGAATCGCGCCTGGCGTCCATTGCAGAACTCTGCAAGGTCGGCAAAGCGGATCTGGTTCAAGTCATCGGCAAGATGGCACTGATTTACCGCAAGAACTTCAGCGTCAACAAGCAGCTGTCGAACGTCCATCGCTTCAAGTGATGGCAAGGGTCAAGGGTGTGCTTCGCGCACCCTGCCGCTCCATCCCGGTACCGGCTGCAAGACCAGCACCAGCCCGGAAAAGCCCAGAACAAGATAGCTGAACACCTGCCAACGCACTGCATCCGGCCAGCCGATACGCACCGCGAAAAACATCGCACACGCATACAGCGCCATCATCAGCAGTTGCCCGCGAATATCGCGCCATAGACTGGCAAGGCCCTCGGCCTGAACCAGCACCAAAGCCTGAAAAATTACACACGCAGAGGCGAAACCCACCATCAGCGCATTCAGCATGCCTGCAATTTCTTCGATCAGCAGCGGTGCCAGGCCAATTTGGCCCAGCACCGGCAGCAGACCGATGTGTAACAGCCACAAGCCGCCGACCCACAACATCTGAGTCAGCTGCCAAAGCATGGCGCCCGCACGCAGCGGGCGCCTTCTTTCAGATGTGGCGGACTTCGACAATCTCGTACTCGATAACGCCACCCGGCGTTTTCACGGCAACCACATCACCCTCTTCCTTGGCAATCAAGGCACGGGCCAATGGCGAACCTACCGAAATCTTGCCGAGTTTGAAGTCAGCCTCGTCCTCGCCCACGATGTGGTAAGTGACGCGCTCATCGGTCTCGACGTTGGCGATTTCAACAGTGGTGCCGAAAATCACTTTACCGGTGTGAGGAATGCTCGTGACGTCGATGATGACCTGATTCTGAATCCGGCCTTCGATGTCACGAATCCGCGCCTCGACCATACCTTGCTGCTCGCGAGCAGCGTGGTATTCGGCGTTTTCCTTCAAGTCACCCAATTCCCGGGCCGTACCGATGTCCTGGCTGAGCTTCGGACGGACGACCTTGGTCAGGTGAGCGTGTTCTTCTTCCAGGGCTTTCGCGCCCTGGACGGTCATTGGGTACTTGATCATGCCTTCAATCCTGCGTGTAGATCCTGCAAGCGGCGTACGGTCTTCTCGGGACCGAACTTCAGCGCTTCGCAGATGGCTTCGCCAGCAGCAATGGTGGTGGTGCAGTAGATTTTGTGCTGCAAGGCATTACGACGAATGGAGTACGAGTCAGCAATCGACTGGCGACCTTCGGTGGTGTTGATGATCAGGGTGACTTCGTCATTCTTGATCATGTCGACCACGTGCGGACGACCTTCAGTCACCTTGTTCACACGGCGCACTTTCAGGCCTGCGGCTTCGATCAGCTTGGCAGTACCGGCAGTGGCAACCACTTCGAAGCCCAAGTTGATCAGATCACGGGCCACGCCTGCAACCAGTGGCTTGTCGTCGTCACGCACGCTGATGAACGCGGTACCGCCGGTCGGCAGCACTTCGCTGGCGCCCATCTGAGCCTTGGCGAACGCTTCGCCGAAGGTGTCGCCCACGCCCATCACTTCACCGGTGGACTTCATCTCTGGGCCCAGGATCGGGTCCACGCCAGGGAATTTGGCGAACGGGAAGACCGCCTCTTTCACGCTGTAGAAGTTCGGGATGATTTCTTTGGTGAAGCCGATTTCTTTCAGGGTTTTGCCGGCCATGACGCGCGCCGCGATCATTGCCAGGGAAACACCGATGCACTTCGACACGAACGGTACGGTACGGGAAGCGCGCGGGTTGACTTCGATGACGTAGATATCTTCGCCTTGCAGCGCCAACTGAACGTTCATCAGGCCGACAACGCCCAGTTCCAGGGCCATTTTCTTGACCTGTTCGCGCATCTCGTCCTGGATGTGCGCAGGCAGCGAGTACGGCGGCAGGGAGCATGCGGAGTCACCGGAGTGAACACCGGCCTGCTCGATGTGCTGCATGATCGCGCCGATCACCACGTCGGTGCCGTCGCAAACTGCATCCACGTCCATTTCGATGGCGCAGTTGAGGAAGTGGTCGAGCAGCACCGGGCTGTCGTTGGACACTTTCACTGCGTCACGCAGGTAGCGCTTGAGTTCTTCTTCTTCGTAGACGATTTCCATCGCACGGCCGCCCAGTACGTAGGACGGACGAACCACCAGCGGGTAACCGATCTTGGCCGCGGCACGAATCGCTTCGTCTTCGCTGCGCACGGTGGCGTTTGGCGGCTGACGCAGGTTCAGACGCTCAACCATTTGCTGGAAGCGCTCACGGTCTTCGGCACGGTCGATGGCGTCAGGGCTGGTACCGATGATCGGCACGCCGGCCTCTTCCAGGGCGCGAGCCAGTTTCAACGGAGTCTGACCGCCGTACTGGACGATCACGCCTTTCGGCTTCTCGACCCGGCAGATTTCCAGCACGTCTTCCAGGGTTACTGGTTCGAAGTACAGGCGATCGGAGGTGTCGTAGTCGGTGGAAACGGTTTCCGGGTTGCAGTTGACCATGATGGTCTCGTAACCGTCTTCGCGCAGGGCCAGTGCCGCGTGTACGCAGCAGTAGTCGAACTCGATGCCCTGGCCGATACGGTTTGGACCGCCGCCGAGGATCATGATCTTGTCGCGACCCGACGGCGCGGCTTCGCACTCTTCCTCGTAAGTCGAGTACATGTAGGCGGTGTCGGTGGCGAACTCGGCAGCGCAGGTGTCAACGCGCTTGTAGACCGGGAAGATCTCCAGCTTGTGACGGTGGCGACGCAATGCTTTTTCGGTCACGCCCAGCAGCTTGGCCAGACGCATGTCCGAGAAGCCTTTGCGCTTGAGCTTGAACATCAAGTCGCGGTCGATGCTGGCCAGACCCAGGGTCTTGACCTTCTCTTCTTCCTTGATCAGATCTTCGATCTGTACCAGGAACCACGGGTCGATCATGTTCATGCCGAAGATGTCTTCGACCGACAGGCCGGCGCGGAAGGCGTCAGCCACGTACCAGATGCGCTCGGCGCCCGGCACGGTCAGTTCACGCTTGAGGATGCTCATGCTTTCCGGGTTGCCCAGGTCGAGCTTCTCGTCCAGACCGCAAACGCCCACTTCCAGGCCGCGCAGGGCTTTCTGCAGGGATTCCTGGAAGGTCCGGCCGATGGCCATGACTTCACCGACCGACTTCATTTGAGTGGTCAGGCGTGCGTCGGCTTTCGGGAATTTCTCGAAGGCGAAACGCGGCAGCTTGGTGACGACGTAGTCGATCGACGGCTCGAACGACGCCGGCGTAGCGCCGCCGGTGATTTCGTTCTGCAGCTCGTCCAGGGTATAGCCGATCGCCAACTTGGCAGCGATACGCGCAATCGGGAAACCGGTGGCTTTCGAGGCCAGGGCCGAGGAACGGGATACCCGCGGGTTCATCTCGATGACGACCATACGACCAGTGTCCGGGCAGATGCCGAACTGAACGTTGGAACCGCCGGTTTCCACGCCGATCTCGCGCAGTACCGCCAGGGAGGCGTTACGCATGATCTGGTATTCCTTGTCCGTCAGGGTCTGTGCCGGCGCAACAGTGATCGAGTCACCGGTGTGCACGCCCATCGGGTCAAAGTTTTCAATGGAGCAGACGATGATGCAGTTGTCCTTCTTATCGCGGACAACCTCCATCTCGTATTCTTTCCAGCCGATCAGGGATTCGTCGATCAGCAGCTCTTTGGTCGGCGACAGGTCCAGACCACGGGCGCAGATTTCTTCGAACTCTTCACGGTTGTAAGCGATACCGCCGCCGGTGCCGCCCATGGTGAAGGACGGACGGATGATGCACGGGAAGCCCAGGCGCTCAAGAACGGCGTTGGCCTCTTCCATGCTGTGGGCGATACCCGAACGCGGGCAGTCCAGACCGATGGACTTCATCGCCTTGTCGAAGCGCGAACGGTCTTCAGCCTTGTCGATGGTGTCAGCGTTGGCACCGATCATCTCTACGCCGAACTTCTCCAGAACGCCTTCGCGCTCCAGGTCCAGTGCGCAGTTCAGAGCGGTCTGGCCGCCCATGGTTGGCAGCAGCGCGTCCGGACGCTCTTTCTCGATGATCTTGGCAACGGTCTGCCATTTGATCGGTTCGATGTAGGTGGCGTCGGCCATGTCCGGGTCGGTCATGATGGTCGCTGGGTTGGAGTTCACCAGGATGACGCGGTAACCCTCTTCGCGCAGGGCTTTGCAGGCCTGGGCGCCGGAGTAGTCGAATTCGCAGGCCTGGCCGATAACGATCGGGCCAGCGCCGAGAATCAGGATGCTTTTAATGTCTGTACGTTTTGGCATGGGTTTGTCACTCAAATCCGCAGGTCAGTCGGCAAGCCGTCTTGTTCAATCTTTGAAGCCTTGAGGGGGCCGCCGATGTCGGGACCGCCCTCAAGCTTTGCTGCATCAAGGCGAGCGATCAGCGTCGCTTGGCCATTTCGTTGATGAAGCGATCGAACAATGGCGCTACGTCGTTCGGGCCAGGGCTGGCTTCCGGGTGACCCTGGAAGCTGAAGGCGCTCTTGTCGGTACGCTCGATGCCTTGCAGGGTGCCGTCGAACAGCGATTTGTGAATCGCACGAACGTTGGCTGGCAGGGTCGCTTCGTCTACGGCAAAACCGTGGTTCTGGCTGGTGATCATCACCACGCCGCTGTCCAGATCCTGGACCGGGTGGTTGGCACCGTGGTGGCCGTGGCCCATTTTCAGGGTCTTGGCGCCGGAGGCCAGGGCCAGCAGTTGGTGACCGAGGCAGATGCCGAATACTGGAATCTCGGTTTCCAGCACGTCCTTGATCGCCTGGATCGCGTAGTCGCAAGGCTCCGGGTCGCCAGGGCCGTTGGACAGGAACACGCCGTCCGGCTTCATCGCCAGCACGTCAGCAGCAGGCGTTTGCGCCGGCACCACGGTCACACGGCAACCGCGCTCGACCAGCATGCGCAGGATGTTGAGCTTGACGCCGTAGTCGTAGGCAACCACGTGGTACGGCAGCTCGGAAGCGTCGATGGTCGCGTGGCTGTCGGTTTTCAACTCCCAGACAGTCGAGCGCCACTCGTAGGTTTCCTTGGTGCTGACGACTTTCGCCAGATCCATGCCTTTGAGGCCAGGGAAGCCTTGAGCCGCGGCGATGGCCACTTCTTCGGAAATGTTGTCACCGGCCATGATGCAGCCGTTCTGCGCGCCTTTCTCACGCAGGATGCGCGTCAGGCGGCGGGTGTCGATACCGGCGATTGCCACAACGTTGTTGGCTTTCAGGTAGTCGGACAGGGACATCGTGTTACGCCAGTTGCTCGCAACCAGCGGCAGATCACGGATGACCAGGCCAGCGGACCAGACGCGGTTGGACTCAGCGTCTTCCGGCGTGGTGCCGGTGTTGCCGATGTGCGGGTAAGTCAGGGTAACGATCTGTTGGGCGTAGGAAGGATCGGTAAGGATTTCCTGATAGCCGGTCATTGCGGTGTTAAACACCACCTCACCAACGGTTTGACCGTCGGCTCCAATGGCTTCGCCGCGAAAAATGCTGCCATCAGCAAGGGCGAGTATGGCTGGCTTAGTCAAGAAGACCTCCCGTAAATAAAGCCTGAAAGGGCGATCGCAGGTTGTAAAAAAGCGGAGTGACGTATGGACACGTCACCCCGCTTCTTCACTGAATTATTCTGCGCGCTTTTAGTGGACACACTAAAGCTGTAGCTTACAGAAAAAGGCTTTTTTGGTCTACCGCCAATGAGCCCTAAAGGCCGGAGAATGCGACAGGACGTCGCTTGGCGTAATAAAACCGGGCCCAAACGCAATGTTGGAACCCGGTTTCGGCTGCATCTTAACGCAGGTCGAGCACGTCTTGCATGTCGTAGAGGCCAGGCTCACGACTGTCCAGCCACAACGCCGCACGCACAGCGCCCTTGGCGAAGGTCATGCGACTGGACGCTTTATGCGTGATTTCCAGGCGCTCGCCCTCACAAGCGAACAGCACGGTGTGATCACCGACCACATCACCGCCGCGCACAGTGGCAAAACCGATCGTTTCACGCTCGCGCACACCGGTGTGGCCTTCACGCCCGTAGACCGCGACCTTCTGCAGGTCACGATCCAGCGCACTGGCAATCACCTCCCCCATACGCAGGGCGGTGCCGGAAGGCGCATCGATCTTGTGCCGATGATGAGCTTCGATGATCTCGATGTCCGCATCATCACCCAGCACGCGGGCAGCCATGTCGAGCAGCTTCAGCGACAGGTTCACACCAACACTGAAGTTGGCCGCGAACACGATAGGAATGTCCTTGCCCGCCTCGGCCAGCAACTGCTTCTGCGCAGCGTCGAGCCCCGTCGTGCCGATGACCATGGCTTTGCCCGCCTTGCGGCAGAACGCCAGGTTTTTCAGCATGACTTCCGGCAGCGTGAAATCGATCAACACATCGAATTCATCCGCGACCGCATCCAGATTACCGGACAACGGCACACCGATACGCCCCAGCGAAGCCAGCTCGCCAGCATCCACGCCAATCAGCGTGCTGCCAGGGCGCACGATGGCGGCTGTCAGACCCGTCAGCGGTGCGCGTTGCTGCACCGCTTCGACCAGGATCTTGCCCATGCGGCCAGCGGCGCCCATCACAGCTATACGTCGCATGCTCACTCCTTACAGATCGCCGAAGAAGCGCTTCACGCCTTCGAACCAACCGGTGGTTTTCGGCGAATGGCTGTTGTCGTCTGCCAGGGAGCTGCGGAACTCTTCCAGCAATTCGCGCTGACGACGGCCCAGATTGACCGGAGTTTCCACCGCCACACGGCACATCAGGTCACCAGCACCGCCGCCACGCACAGGCGCAACGCCTTTGCCGCGAACACGGAACTGCTTGCCGGTCTGAGTCCCCTCAGGGATTTTCAATTTGACCCGACCATCAAGGGTCGGAATCTCCAGCTCGCCACCCAACGCTGCATCGACGAAACTGATCGGCACTTCGCAGAACAAGTGCTTGCCGTCACGCTGGAAGATCGCGTGCTCGCGCACGTTGATCACCACGTACAGATCGCCCGTCGGACCACCCTGAGCGCCCGCCTCGCCTTCGCCGGACAGACGAATGCGGTCACCGGTGTCGACACCGGCCGGCACTTTCACGGAAAGGGTTTTGTATTCTTCAACGCGACCGTCACCGTTGCAGGAGTTGCACGGGTCGGAAATGATCTTGCCCTGGCCATGGCAGCGCGGGCAGGTCTGCTGCACCGAGAAGAAACCTTGCTGCATGCGGACCTGACCGATACCGCCGCACGTCGGGCAAGTGACTGGCGAAGAGCCTTTCTTGGCGCCCGAGCCATCGCACGGCTTGCAGTTGACCAGTGTCGGAACGCGGATATTCACGGTGGTACCGCGTACCGCTTCTTCCAGATTCAGTTCCAGGGTGTAACGCAGGTCGCTGCCGCGCTGAGCGCCGCCACGAGCACCGCCGCGACCGCCACCGAAGAAGTCACTGAAGACATCGCCAAAGATGTCGGAGAAGTTCTGACCGCCAAACCCGGCACCGCCGCCACCCATGCTTGGGTCGACACCGGCATGACCGTATTGGTCGTACGCCGCGCGCTTGCTGGAATCGGACAGCACTTCGTAGGCCTCGTTGGCCTCCTTGAACATCTCTTCCGACGCTTTGTCATCGGGATTACGGTCCGGGTGGTGCTTCATCGCCAAGCGACGGTAGGCCTTTTTCAGGTCCGCTTCGCTTGTGCCACGCTCAACACCCAATACTTCGTAATAGTCACGCTTTGCCATAAGTCTTTGCACTCTTAAGGATGTTCGACAAACCTCTCCTGAGCCCTGCCGAACTCGTTGAGCCCCAATACAGGCCCGGACCCAACTCACGTCAATTCAACGATCCTGGTCTTTGATTCATTGCGGTACTTTCGGCTCGAAAAGCAGGAGCATTCCCGGCCATACCACCAGCACACGAACTTGTCGCATGCTGTAAAAATTCGTGTACTCCAGACACGCCAACGCGGGAGCAGGCTCCCGCGCGGCGACATCCTACCAGTCACCGCCTAAAGGCAGTCAACCGGGCGACCAACAACTTACTTGTGGTCTTTGACTTCTTCGAACTCGGCATCGACAACGTCGTCGGCTTTTTCAGCTTTTTCGTCGTGCGGTGCTGCGCCTTCAGCAGGCTGAGCCTGTTCGGCGTACATCTTCTGCGCCACTGGAGCGGAGACTTTCGACAGCTCTTCAACCTTGGCTTCGATTGCAGCTTTGTCGTCGCCTTTAACAGCGGCTTCCAGAGCAACAACAGCAGCTTCGATTGCAGTCTTCTCTTCAGCAGTCACTTTATCGCCTGCCTCAGTGACCATTTTGCGAGTCGAGTGAACCAGTGCATCGCCCTGGTTGCGGGCAGTGGCCAGCTCTTCGAACTTGCGGTCTTCCTCGGAGTTCGCTTCAGCGTCGCGAATCATTTTCTCGATCTCTTCATCGGACAAACCGGAGTTTGCCTTGATCACGATCGATTGAGCCTTGCCGGTAGCCTTGTCTTTGGCGCCTACGTGCAGGATGCCGTTGGCGTCGATGTCGAAGGTCACTTCGATTTGTGGCACGCCACGTGGTGCTGGTGGAATCTCGGCCAGGTCGAACTTGCCCAGGGACTTGTTCTGGGCTGCTTGCTTACGCTCGCCTTGCAGCACGTGGATGGTCACGGCGCCCTGGTTGTCGTCGGCAGTCGAGAACACTTGCGATTTCTTGGTAGGAATCGTGGTGTTTTTCTCGATCAGCGCGGTCATCACGCCACCCATGGTTTCGATACCCAGGGTCAGCGGGCTGACGTCCAGCAGCAGAACGTCTTTCACGTCACCGGCCAATACGGCGCCCTGGATAGCAGCACCCATGGCAACGGCTTCGTCCGGGTTCACGTCTTTACGTGCTTCTTTACCGAAGAACTCGGTCACCAGTTTCTGAACCAGTGGCATACGGGTCTGACCGCCTACCAGGATCACGTCGTTGATCGAGCCAACTTCGATGCCGGAGTCTTTCAGAGCGATGCGGCAAGGTTCGATGGTGCGTTGAACCAGGTCTTCAACCAGCGCTTCCAGCTTGGCGCGGGAAATTTTCACGTTCAAGTGCTTAGGACCGGTGGCGTCTGCAGTGATGTACGGCAGGTTCACGTCGGTCGACATGCTCGAAGACAGTTCGATCTTGGCTTTCTCAGCGGCTTCTTTCAGGCGCTGCATGGCCAGCGGGTCACCTTTGAGGTTCATGCCGCTTTCTTTCTTGAATTCGTCGACGAGGTAGTCGATCAGACGAATGTCAAAGTCTTCACCGCCCAGGAACGTGTCACCGTTGGTGGCCAATACTTCGAACTGGTGCTCGCCATCGACTTCAGCGATTTCGATCACGGAAACGTCGAAGGTACCGCCGCCCAAGTCGTAAACGATCACGGTGTGATCGCCTTTCGCCTTGTCCATACCGTAAGCCAGAGCGGCTGCGGTTGGTTCGTTGATGATACGTTTAACGTCCAGGCCCGCGATGCGGCCGGCGTCTTTGGTCGCCTGGCGCTGGCTGTCGTTGAAGTAGGCCGGAACGGTGATCACCGCTTCGGTCACTGGCTCGCCGAGGTAGTCTTCGGCGGTCTTCTTCATTTTCTTCAGAATTTCAGCCGAGATCTGTGGCGGCGACATTTTCTGGCCGTTCACTTCAACCCAAGCGTCGCCGTTGTCAGCCTTGGCGATTTTGTAAGGGACCATCTTGATGTCTTTCTGTACGACTTCTTCGTCGAACTTACGACCGATCAGACGCTTCACCGCATACAGGGTGTTGTGCGGATTGGTCACAGCCTGACGCTTGGCCGACTGACCAACGAGGATTTCGCCGTCGTTGGCGTAAGCGATGATCGACGGCGTGGTACGCGCGCCTTCAGCGTTTTCAATAACTTTGGCTACGCCGTTTTCAAGCACGGAGACGCAGGAGTTGGTAGTCCCCAGGTCGATACCGATAATTTTGCCCATGTTCACTCTCCCGAAACTTTGGATTTGGTTGCCGCAGCAGTGGTGGCTAACTGCGGTAGCACTTAAACGCTTGACTTCTAAATGGGGGCCTTGCGGCTAATTTCAAGCCTGCTCGTCAATCGAAGGCGAAACCGGTGCCGGTGCCTTGCTGACCACGACCATGGCCGGGCGCAGCAGACGACCATTGAGCTGATAGCCCTTCTGGAACACCTTGAGCACGCTGTTCGGCTCGACGTCAGCGCTTTCCTGCATGGCCATTGCCTGATGAAGAACGGCGTTGAACGGTTCGCCATGCGGGTCAATCGCTTCCAGCTGATAACGCTTCAGGGTGTCCTGGAACATTTTCAGGGTCAGCTCGATGCCTTCGCGCATTGGGCGGATGCTTTCATCGTCCGGGTTGGACAACTCCAGACCACGCTCAAGGCTGTCGATGATCGGCAGCAGATCACCGGCAAATTTTTCCAGAGCGAATTTGTGAGCCTTTTCAACATCCTGCTCGGCGCGACGGCGGACGTTCTGCAGATCGGCGGCAACACGCAAAGCCTGATCCTGCGCGCCTGCCAGTTGCTCTTCGAGCACTTGTACACGAGCCGCGAGGTCTTCACCCGAAGCCGCGGAGCCCTGGTTGGCTTCTTGATTTTGCGTATCCACTGTCTGTTCGTCAGCCATAGATTTCTCCTTTCAATATCGTCCGCGAGCTCAACTCGCGCTTCTGCCCAGCTATATGGGGCCGCAAAAATCAGCTTCAAGGGGTTTGTTGTGATTAACCCTACAAAAAACAGCTGCATTGTCATTTCCCGATGCGCTAACGATTTCGTCGGATCAATCAAATCGAGCTAAGAGAGGGCATTGTCAGCCGCAAATAAAACACTGTATAAATAACCAGACCTAAAGCCTGGGAGCGGCCTTTATGCTGGTGCACCTGTCCGTACACAATTACGCCATCGTTGAACATCTCGATCTCGAACTCGATCGCGGGATGAGTGTGATCACAGGGGAAACCGGTGCCGGCAAGTCGATCATGCTCGACGCCCTCGGCCTGACCCTGGGCGATCGCGCCGACAGTGGCGTGGTCCGCCCAGGCGCCGACAAGGCCGACATCCTGGCCACCTTCGACCTGGTCGATATTCCCGAAGCCAGTGCCTGGCTGGCCGAGCGCGACCTTGAAAGCGACGGCCCGTGCATTCTGCGCCGGGTGATCACCGCCGAAGGACGCTCCCGCGGCTATATCAATGGCACGCCCTGCCCGCTTGGTGATCTCAAGGCCCTGGGCGAGTTGTTGATTGATATCCACAGCCAGCACGAGCACCAATCCCTGCTCAAGACCGATACTCACCGCCGCCTGCTCGACGAATACGCCGGCGCCACCGACCTTGCCCGCCAGGTGCAATTGGCCGCCCAGCGCTGGCGCCAGACTCGCCAGGAACTGGAGCGCCTCTCCAACTCCGGCGATGAACAACGCGCCCGCCATCAACTGCTCAGCTATCAACTCGAAGAACTGGAAAATCTCGGCCTCGGTGACAACGAGCTGGAGCAGTTGGAGCAGGAACACAAGAACCTGACCAACGCCGAAACCCTGCTGGGCATCTGCCGGCAAGTGGTCGAACAATGCAGCGAAAGTGATTCAGGCAATGTCCTGAACGCCCTGACCGCCAGCCTCAACCGCCTTTCGAGCGTGAACAACTCGATCGGCGCACTGGGTGAAGCCAGCAGCTTGCTGACCAGTGCACAGATCCAGGTTGAAGAGGCCGTGGGCGAACTGAATCGCTTCCTCGATAACTTCGATGCCGACCCGGCGCGCCTGCAGTACCTGGAAGAACGCCTCGATGCGATCTATACCATGGCGCGCAAGCACCGCATCCAGCCGACCGAGGTCGCCGAGATGCAGCAGCGCTTGCTGGATGAAATTGAAACCCTCAATGCCAATGATGAATCCATCGAGCGCCTGAGCGATGAACTGGCCTCTTATGCCCGCCATTATCAAGAAAAGGCTCGCGAACTGAGCGATCTGCGCCACCAGGCCTCCAGCAGCCTGGCCAGCGCCGTAGAGCAGGAAATCCAGCGACTGGGCATGCCCGGCGGCCGCTTCACCATCGAGTTGCGCCCCAACAGCAGCGATGAGCTGCTGCCTAACGGGCTCGAACAGGTAGAACTGCTGGTCAGCGCCAACCCCGGCCAGCCCTTGAAAGCTTTGGCCAAAGTAGCCTCGGGCGGTGAACTGTCGCGGATCAGCCTGGCGATTCAGGTGATCACCGCACAGACCTCACGGGTACCCACCCTGGTATTCGACGAAGTGGACGTCGGCATTGGCGGCCCGACGGCCGAGATTGTCGGCCAGCTACTGCGTCGCCTCGGTGAGCGCGGACAGGTACTGACAGTGACTCACTTGCCGCAAGTAGCGGCGCAAGGGCATCAGCATCTGTTTGTGCACAAGGTGCGTGGCGAAGAGGCGACCCACACGGCCGTCTCCAAACTGAGCAAGAATGATCGCGTTGAAGAAGTCGCGCGGATGCTCGGCGGCATCGACCTCACCAAGGAATCCCTGGCGCACGCGAAAAAAATGGTCGTTACCGCAAAGATTTAAGAACGGCAGACAGCACGAAGGCGACCCTGGGGTCGCCTTCGTTCGTTTCGCGAATGTGAAATTCGCGCGACATGCTTACTTTTTCTTGCGCACGTACAGCACCAGATTGTGATCGACCATCTCGAAACCGTACTTGTCGACGATGGCTTTCTGCAGGCGCTCGATTTCTTCGTCGAAGAATTCGATCACTTCGCTGGTTTCGACGTTGACCATATGGTCGTGATGCTTGCCGTCATCCAGCTCGAAGACCGCATGGCCTCCGTCGAAGTTGTGCCGCACCACAAGGCCAGCTGCCTCGAACTGAGTCAGTACACGGTAAACCGTGGCCAGACCGACGTCCTCACCAGCCTCCATCAGCGCCTTGTAAACATCCTCGGCACTCATGTGGCGTTGCTCGGCGGAATCGAGCATTTGCAGAATTTTGACCCGTGGAAGGGTCACTTTGAGACCGGCTTTGCGTAGTTCGCTATTTTCAACCATGGTCAGCTTTCTCGCGATGCTGCTTCGCAGCTTCTCTTAATGCGGGTATGATCGGCGTTTACGTTGTCCCAGCCAAGATAGTGGAAGTCGCCCACCGATGCAAAACACCAAGCTCTTGCTAACCAGTTTCACCTTTGTGGGACTGCTCGCACTCGCCGGTTGTTCATTCCCCGGGGTTTACAAAATCGACATCCAGCAGGGCAATGTCGTCACGCAGGACATGATAAACCAGTTACGCCCGGGAATGACCCGTAAGCAAGTACGGTTTATCATGGGCAACCCCCTGTTGACCGACACGTTCCATGCCGATCGCTGGGATTATCTGTACAGCCTGCAACCCGGTGGCGGTGAACGCCAACAGGAACGCATTAGCGTTATCTTCAACCCAAATGACCAACTTGTCAGCCTCTCTGGTGATTTCATGCCAGGCGTGAGCCGGGACGAAGCCATTCTCGGCAAGGACAGTGGCACTAATGTGACCGCACCTGTTGAAAACGCCGAGAAGCCGAAACCGGAAAAACCGGTCAAGCCAGGTTCGTTGCTGGATCAGATCCAGAAGGACGTGGACGGCGTAGAAACCGTTCCAGTCCCGACGCCAGAACCGCTGGAAACTTCGCCGCAATAATTTGCGACGCAATAAAAAACCCGGAATGTCCGGGTTTTTTATTGTCTGGCATTTAATCAGGTCACTGATTTCGGGCTTTTGCCTCGGCGGCCTTGGCCGCGCGCAACCGGCGAACCTCTTTCGGATCGGCCAGCAAAGGCCGATAGATCTCGAGACGATCCCCCGCCCGAACCTGGTGTGTGTCCGGATCGGCGATCACCTTGCCGAAAATCCCGACCGGGCATTCGCCCAGATCCAGCTCTGGAAACGCTTCGCCTATTCCCGAATCAAGCAGCGCTGCGCGCACTGTTGTGCCTGCGGGCACCGTCACACAGCGGAGCACCTGACGATCAACGGCGGCATACACCACCTCGATTTCGATCACGGGCTTAACCATGTATCTGTTTGGCGCGCTGGCAGAACGCATCGACCAGCGTATTGGCCGCCTGATTGAACAATGGCCCCAGGGTCGCGCGAACAATCGGCCCGGCGTAATCGAACGACAGGTCCAGGCTGATCTTGCAGGCCTTGTCGGTCAACGCCTTGAACACCCAAATGCCATGCAACTGGGTGAATGGGCCTTCCTCGAGATTCATCTCGATCGATTGCCCGGGGACCAGAGTGTTACGCGTCACGAAATGCTGACTGAGGCCACCCTTGGCCACGCCAACGCTCGCGCGCATGTACTCGGGAGAGTTTTCCAGGACTTCGGCCGACGAGCACCACGGCAAAAACTCCGGGTAACGTGCCACGTCATTGACCAGGTCATACAGCGCTTGTGCCGGGTACGGCAGCAGAGCCGAACGTTGAATGTGTGTCGTCATGTCAGCGTCACTTCCACAGCTGGGCGGCAAACACTACAAGAATGCCGATGGGCGCCACATAGCGCATCAAAAACAGGGACAGATTGAACAGCATGGGGTTGCGGATCGACAACTCGTCGCGCACCGCTTCACGCCCCATCACCCATCCTGCAAACACCACGAAACACAAACCACCGAGTGGCAACATGATCCGCGAGGTAAAGAAATCGATCACGCCAAAGAAATCCAGACCGCCGGCCGCACCCCATTGATAGAGATGGAACATCCCGCCTTCGTTCACGAAAAATTTGGCTTCCTTCCAGATATTGAAGGAAAACACCGTGCCCAGACCGACGAACCAGCAGGTGAACGCCAGCCAGAAAGTCACCCACGCGCGGCTGACTTTAGTGCGTTCAACCAGGTAAGCCACCATCGGTTCGAGCAATGAAATCGCCGAACTCCAGGCTGCAATCGCGACCAGGACGAAGAACACTACCCCCATCAACTGGCCAAACGCTACGTTGCCAAAGGCAAATGGCAGGCTGACGAACATCAGGCCAGGGCCTTCGCTCGGGTTCAGGCCGGCGGCGAACACAATCGGAAACAATGCCAGACCCGCGACCAGCGAAACAAAGGTATCGAGCAGCGCGACACCGACCACGGTGCCGGAGATCGACGAGTGTTTCGGCATGTAGGCGCCATAAATCATGATCGAACCAACGCCCACGCTCAGGGAAAAGAACGCGTGCCCCATGGCCGGCAACAAGCCGTCGAGGACTTTTTCCGGATGGAAGTCGAACATGAAATGCACGCCCTCCATGAAATGGCCGGTGGTCATGCTGTAACCCAGCAGCACCAGAACCATCACGAAGAGCAGCGGCATCATGATGCGCAGGCTGCGCTCAAGGCCGGCGACTACGCCCCTGGCGATGACGACGGCGGACAACAGCATAAAAATCGTATGCCAAAGTGTCAGGCGCCATGGATCGGCGATCACCTTGCCAAAGTACGCACCGACCTGATCCGGCGTTACCCCCTGAAAGTCGCCGCGCCCCATGTCGATGATGTAATCCAGCGACCAACCACCGACGACACTATAGAAAGACAGGATCAGCAACGCCGTGATCATCCCGGCGAATGCGCCCCAGGACCACTTGCCCGAATGCCCGGCCTCCAGCGCCAGCACCTTCAAGGCATTGGCCGGACTTTGCCGGGCGCGGCGACCGATCAGGGTTTCAGCCAGCATGACCGGTACGCCGATCAGTGCGATACAGGCCAGGAACATCAATACAAAGGCACCGCCGCCGTAGACCCCGACCATGTACGGGAACTTCCAGATGCTACCCAGGCCCACGGCCGAACCGGTCGCGGCGAGTATGAAGACCCAGCGGCTAGCCCAACTGCCGTGGACAGAAACCTTGTCTGTCGACATCGTTACCACGTCCAAGCATTGAAAAAAGAGGGCGCATTGTCCGGGATTCAATCAACCTGCTCAAGCACGCAGCATCACCGTAGCCGACTCGCGTGCAACTCCCTATAATGCCGCCCCTATGGCTAAACAGAAGAAACACCCAACAGGGACCATCGCGCAGAATAAAAAGGCGCGACACGATTACTTCATCGAACATCGGTTCGAGGCTGGTCTGGTCCTGGCCGGCTGGGAAGTAAAAAGTCTGCGGGCAAGCAAGCTGCAACTGGTCGACAGTTACGTGCTGCTCAAGGATGGCGAAGCCTGGCTGCTCGGCAGCCACATTACGCCCCTGACGACCGCCAGCACGCACGTCATCGCCGATCCGACGCGCACCCGCAAATTGCTGCTCAACCGCCGCGAGCTGGAAAAGCTGGCCGCCGCCGTGCAGCAAAAGGGTTACGCCTGCGTGTGCCTGTCCTGGTACTGGAGCAAGCACATGGTCAAGTGCGAGATCGCTCTGGGCAAGGGCAAGAAGGAATACGACAAGCGTGATACCGAACGCGAACGCGACGCCGGTCGCGAGTTGCAGCGAGCGGTGCGCAACAAGGGCAAGGAAGAGTAATTTTTCGCCTTGAGGCCCTCTTCGCGGGCAAGCCTCGCTCCTACACGTCACCCTGTAGGAGCGAGGCTTGCCCGCGAATGCAATCGCACGAACGATACAAAACTAACTGACTACATCCCCTTGCGCCGCTCCGCCCGGGCCATGCGCTGCACTTCCTGACGCACCTCTTCCAGCACTTCCTGTACATACAAAATGTGTCGACTGGAAACTTCCCGCGCCTGCTCCGCCCGCCCCTCGATAATCGCCATGTACAACTCCCGATGCTGCGTGATCAGCATGTCGCGGGTTTCCGTGCGCTGTTTGTACATGCCGCCAATGTTGGTCACCACGTTGCGTTTGAGCAGATCGAACAGCCCGCGAATGGTGTGCAGCAACACCGCGTTGTGACTGGCTTCGGCGATTGCCAAGTGAAACTTCGCGTCCGCCGCCCCCTCTTCCGCCCGACTCACTTCATCGTGACGGGTGTAGCAGTCCTGCAATTCATTGAAGGCCGCGGTCAGCCGCTCGCGATCGACATCTGTCGCCCGCATTGCTGCGTAATAGGCGCAGGACGCTTCCAGGGTATGGCGAAATTCAAGCAGATCGCGCTGGGCCTCGGGGTTGCTTTCAAGCAGATGAAGCAGCGGATCACTGAATGTCGTGCCCAGTGACTCCACCACATAGTTGCCGCCCCCCTGGCGACTGACCAGCAAGCCCTTGGCCGCCAGCTTCTGAATCGCTTCGCGCAACGAAGGGCGTGACACGCCGAACTGCTCGGCCAATGCGCGCTCGGCCGGCAAGCGCTCACCTGCCTTCAGCGTGCCCTCGAGGATCATCCCCTCAAGCTGCTCGACAATATCGTCAGACAAACGGCGCTGACGAATTTGATCAAACCCCATAACTCAATTCTCCACGATCCCGACGGCTCGCCGGGCTCTCTATTCTGGCCTATCGGCGCTTTGCCAGCACCTACCAGACGGCATTTGTACGACCGGCCCAAACAGGCGCCACAGCGCTTGTTCGACAAAAGTTTTAGGGCGGCAAATTGACACGCCGCCTACAAGGCTTTTACCCTAGCGAACAGCGATTGTAAATTGGTATTACCAATTATCCAAGAACGCTGATCAGTGCCTGACCAACAACAATTAGGGGCCACCCCATATGCAAACCTGGCAACAGCTCTATACCCCGCTCGGCAGCCTCGGCTTTTCCGCGCTCGCAGCCGTTATCCCCATCGTGTTTTTCTTCCTGGCGTTGGCCGTGTTCCGACTCAAAGGGCACGTGGCCGGCAGCATCACGCTGGCTTTGTCCATTGCGGTGGCCATCTTCGCGTTCCAGATGCCGGTCGATATGGCATTCGCCGCCGCCGGGTATGGCTTCGCCTACGGCCTGTGGCCGATTGCGTGGATCATCGTCGCCGCCGTGTTCCTCTACAAACTGACGGTCAAGAGTGGTCAGTTCGAGGTGATTCGCAGCTCCGTCCTGTCGATCACCGACGACCAGCGTTTGCAGGTGCTGCTGATCGGTTTCTGCTTCGGTGCATTCCTTGAAGGTGCAGCCGGTTTCGGCGCACCGGTAGCGATTACCGCCGCCCTCCTTGTAGGACTCGGCTTCAACCCGCTGTACGCCGCAGGCCTGTGCCTGATCGCCAACACCGCGCCAGTGGCCTTCGGCGCCTTGGGGATCCCGATCATCGTGGCCGGGCAAGTGACCGGTATCGACGCGTTCAAGATCGGCGCCATGACCGGTCGCCAACTGCCGCTGCTGTCGCTGTTCGTGCCGTTCTGGCTGGTGTTCATGATGGACGGCCTGCGCGGCGTGCGGGAAACCTGGCCAGCAGCACTGGTGGCCGGTTTGAGCTTCGCCATCACCCAATACTTCACGTCGAACTTCATCGGCCCGGAACTGCCGGACATCACCTCGGCCCTGGCCAGCCTGATTTCCCTGACGCTGTTCCTGAAAGTCTGGCAGCCGAAACGCGCCGCAGGCCAACACATCGTCGGCGCCGTTTCGGCCTCTGTTGTGACTGCCAGCGCCGGCGGTTTCGGCCAGCCGCGCACAACCGTGGCCTCGCCTTACAGCCTCGGTGAAATTTTCAAAGCCTGGTCGCCGTTCCTGATCCTCACCGTGCTGGTCACCATCTGGACCCTGAAGCCGTTCAAGGCGATGTTCGCCGCCGGCGGCTCGATGTACGGCTGGGTGTTCAACTTCGCCATTCCGCACCTGGACCAAATGGTGATCAAGGTCGCTCCGATCGTGACCGCTCCGACCGCCATCCCGGCTGTGTTCAAACTCGATCCGATTTCCGCGACCGGCACGGCGATTTTCTTCTCCGCACTGATCTCGATGCTGGTGTTGAAGATCAACATCAAAACTGGTCTGACCACTTTTAGAGAGACGTTCTACGAGCTGCGTTGGCCGATTCTGTCCATCGGCATGGTGTTGGCGTTCGCCTTCGTCACCAACTACTCGGGCATGTCGTCGACCATGGCACTGGTATTGGCAGGCACCGGCGCGGCATTCCCGTTCTTCTCGCCGTTCCTCGGCTGGCTGGGTGTGTTCCTGACCGGTTCCGACACCTCGTCCAACGCACTGTTCAGCTCGTTGCAAGCGACCACCGCGCACCAGATCGGCGTCAACGACACCTTGTTGGTGGCGGCAAACACCAGCGGCGGTGTGACCGGCAAGATGATCTCGCCACAATCGATCGCCGTGGCCTGCGCCGCGACCGGTCTGGTCGGCAAGGAATCGGACCTGTTCCGTTTCACCCTCAAGCACAGCCTGTTCTTCGCAACCATCGTCGGCCTGATCACCTTGGCTCAGGCCTACTGGTTCACCGGCATGCTGGTGCACTAAGTACTACACGAAAAAACGCAAAAACCGACGCCGGACCACGATTCCGGCGTCAGCTATTCACAACCCGGTCTGTAAGGCTGCTGAAAGAATCTCTCTCTATATTCAGCAGCCTCAGCGGACGGATAACCGGGACCACCCGGAGACACGCCTGATGAGCGAGCTTTTTTACAACGCCGTGCCGAACGCGACCCGCGTCGCCCCGCTACTGCCCAAGCCTCGGCAATATCCCAGCGAAAAACCGGCACGGGTCTACCTGTTCGGGACCTGCGTGGTTGATCTGTTCTACCCGGAAGCCGGGATGGATGCGATTCACCTGCTGGAACGCGAAGGCATTCGTGTCGAGTACCCGCAAGGGCAAAGCTGCTGCGGGCAACCGGCCTACACCTCCGGTTACACCGACCAGGCCCGGACCGTGGCGCGCGCGCAACTGGCGCTGTTCGCTGGAGATTATCCGGTGGTGGTGCCGTCGGGATCGTGCGCCGGCATGCTGCGCGAGCACTATGCCGACTTGTTCAAGGACGAGCCGCAAACGTTGAAACAGGTTCAGGCCCTGGCGGCCCGGACGTATGAGCTGGCCGAGTTTCTGTTGTTTGTCTGCAAGGTGCAGCTCAAAGACAGCGGCGAACCGGTCAAAGTGGCGTTGCACACATCGTGTTCGGCACGTCGTGAGATGAACACCCACTTGCACGGCCGCGAGTTGTTGGCGCAGTTGGGGAATGTGGAGCGAGTCGAGCACAGCCATGAAAGTGAATGCTGTGGCTTCGGTGGGACTTTCAGCGTCCGTATGCCAGACATTTCCGGCGCGATGGTGGCTGACAAGACCCGGGCGTTGAAGGAATCTGGCGCGCACAAGGTACTCAGTGCCGATTGCGGTTGCCTGATGAACATCAACGGCTCGCTGGAGAAACAGAAGGAAGCGTTGCGCGGCCAACACCTGGCCAGTTTCCTTTGGCAGCGCACCGGAGGTGTTCAATGAACGCTTCCGCGATTATTCCTACGGTTGCCGTAGAAGAAGATTTCCGCACCCGTGCGCACAAGGCGTTGGGTGACAAGCAACTGCGAAACAACTTTCGCACTGCGATGGATTCACTGATGACAAAACGGGCAGCGTCCTTCAGCGATGCCCATGAAAGAGAACATTTGCGAGCACTGGGCAATGCTGTCCGCGCCCGTGCGTTATCGAAGTTGCCCGACCTGCTCGAGCAACTTGAACAGAACCTGACCCGCAACGGTGTGACAGTGCACTGGGCGGAAACGGTGGACGAAGCCAATGGCATCGTCCTCTCGATCATCCGCGCTCACGAGGGGCGGCAAGTGATCAAGGGCAAATCGATGGTCAGCGAAGAAATGGAGATGAACCATTTCCTCGCTGAACGGGGCATTGAATGCCTGGAATCGGACATGGGCGAGTACATCGTCCAGCTCGACCACGAGAAGCCTTCACACATTATTATGCCGGCGATCCACAAGAATGCCGGTCAGGTCGCGTCCTTGTTCCATGACAAACTTGGCGTGGAATACACCAAGGACGTTGACCAACTCATTCAGATCGGTCGCAAAGTCTTGCGGCAGAAATTCTTCGAAGCGGACATCGGCGTCTCAGGCGTCAACTTCGCCGTGGCCGAAACCGGCACCTTGCTGCTGGTGGAAAACGAAGGCAACGGGCGCATGACCACCACGGTGCCGCCGGTGCACATCGCCGTTACCGGCATCGAAAAAGTCGTGGAAAACCTGCGTGACGTGGTGCCGCTGGTGTCACTGTTGACCCGCTCGGCCCTCGGCCAGCCGATCACCACCTACGTCAACATGATCTCCGGCCCACGCAAGGCCGATGAACTCGATGGCCCGCAGGAAGTGCACCTTGTGCTGCTGGACAACGGTCGCAGCCAGGCCTTTGCCGACAGTGAATTACGCCAGACCCTGAACTGCATTCGCTGCGGCGCCTGTATGAATCATTGCCCGGTCTACACTCGAATCGGCGGCCACGCCTATGGGGAGGTTTACCCTGGGCCTATCGGAAAAATCATCACGCCGCACATGGTCGGCCTGGCGAATGTCCCGGATCATCCGAGTGCGTCATCGCTGTGTGGTGCTTGCGGCGAAGTCTGTCCGGTAAAAATCCCTATCCCTTCCCTACTGCGACGCCTGCGGGAAGAGAACGTCAAAGCCCCGGATAGCCCGCATCAAGTGATGCGCGGCCAGGGCAGCAAGTATTCGCGCAAGGAGCGTTTTATCTGGAATGCCTGGGCGAAACTCAACAGCTCACCGACGCTGTATCGACTGTTCGGCTTTGTCGCCACGCGTCTGCGTGCCCTCGCACCGAGCAACGTCGGCCCCTGGACGCAAAACCACAGCGCCCCGAAACCGGCTGCCCGCTCACTGCACGACATGGCCCGCGAGCATCTGGCCAAACAGGGAGATCGCTGATGAGCGCCAAGCAAAACATCCTCGCCAAGTTACGGAAAAGTCTGACCGGCACAACGCCCGTGCCTGACGAGTTCGACGTCGAACTGGTGACAGCGCCGTACACCTACGCACCCGAACAACGCATTCCGCAGCTGCGCAAACTGATGGAAGCGGTGCACACAGAAATCCACCTGACGTCCGGCGAAGCCTGGCCTTCGTTGCTTGCTCAGTTGCTGCAGGATCGTCAGCTGCCCAGCCTGTTGATCGCGCCGACGACGCCGCACGGTCAACGTGTCACTCAGCACTGGGCGAAAAATCCTGGCTTGCCGACGCTCAAGGCCTACGACCGTCCGGTGGAAGAATGGAAAGCCGAGCTGTTCAACGACACACCGGCCAGCCTGACCACCACCCTCGGCGCAATCGCCGCCACAGGTAGCCTGATTCTCTGGCCGACGCGGGAAGAACCGCGCTTGATGAGCCTGGTGCCCCCCGTACATTTCGCCCTGCTCAAGGCCAGTGAAATCCGTGACAACTTCTATCAGGTGCAGCAGGAGTTCAACTGGGCTCACGGCATGCCGACCAACGCGCTGCTGGTGTCCGGCCCGTCGAAAACGGCCGACATCGAACAAGTCCTGGCTTACGGTGCCCACGGCCCGAAAGACCTGGTGGTTTTGATCCTGGAGGACCAATGACTCTACCGGCGACTTTCCTGCGAGATGCGCAGCAACTGATACCTCAAGAACGACGGTTCGACGACCCTTTGTCGACATTGGCGTTCGGCACCGATGCCAGTTTCTACCGGTTGATTCCGCAATTGGTGATCCGCGTCGAGTCTGAAGATGAAGTGGTGGCGTTGCTGAAACTGGCGCAACGGGATCAGGTTCCGGTGACCTTCCGCGCCGCCGGCACCAGCCTGTCCGGCCAGGCCATCAGCGATTCGGTGCTGATCGTGCTTGGGGATAACTGGAACGGACGCGAGATCCGCGGCCACGGCACGCAAATCCGTCTGCAGCCGGGCGTCATCGGCGCGCAGGCCAACGCTTGGCTGGCGCCGTTCGGACGCAAGATCGGTCCCGACCCGGCCTCGATCAACGCCTGCAAAATCGGCGGTATCGTCGCCAATAACGCCAGCGGCATGTGCTGCGGCACGGCGCAAAATACCTATCACACGCTGGCCGGTATTCGCCTGGTGCTCGCCGACGGCAGCCGCCTCGACACCGAAGATGCGGCGAGTGTCGCGGCGTTTCGTGAGAGCCACGCAGCGCTGCTTGAACGTTTAGCGACACTGGGCCGCGAGACCCGCGCCAATTCCGAACTGGCTGCAAAAATCCGCCACAAATACCGTCTAAAAAATACCACCGGCCTGTCACTCAACGCCCTGGTGGATTACGACGAGCCTGTGGATATCTTGAGCCACTTGCTGGTGGGTTCCGAAGGCACCCTGGGGTTCATCAGTGCCGTGACCTACGACACGGTGATCGACCACCCGAACAAGGCCTCGGCACTGATCGTGTTTCCGGATGTGGAGACCTGCTGCAACGCCGTCACCGTGCTGAAAAGCCAACCGGTGTCGGCCGTGGAACTGCTCGACCGTCGCAGTCTGCGTTCAGTGCAGAACAAACCCGGCATGCCGGATTTCGTACAGCACCTGTCGAACAATGCCTGCGCGCTGCTGATCGAATCCCGCGCCGCGTCGTCGACTTTGCTGCACGAGCAACTGGCGCAAATCATGGCGTCGCTGACTTCGTTCCCAGTGGAAAAACAGGTCGATTTCACCGAAGACCCAATCGAGAACGCCCGCCTCTGGGCCATTCGCAAGGACACCTTCCCCGCCGTCGGCGCGGTGCGCAAAACCGGCACCACGGTGATCATCGAAGACGTGACCTTCCCGGTAGAACAACTGGCCATCGGCGTGAATCGTCTGATCGAGTTGTTCGACAAGCATCACTACGACGAAGCGATCCTTTTCGGACACGCGCTGGAAGGTAATCTGCACTTCGTCTTCACCCAAGGCTTCAACAACCCGGAAGAAGTCGCACGCTACCAGGCGTTCATGGACGACGTGGCGCAGTTGGTCGCGGTGGAATTCGGCGGTTCGCTGAAAGCCGAGCACGGCACCGGTCGCAACATGGCGCCGTTCGTGGAACTGGAATGGGGCAGCGATGCCTACCAGTTGATGTGGCAGCTCAAACGCCTGCTCGACCCCAACGGCATTCTCAATCCGGATGTGGTGCTCAGCGACGATCCGCAGATTCACCTCAAACACCTGAAGCCGTTGCCGGCCGCCGACGAGATTGTGGATAAGTGCATCGAGTGCGGTTTTTGTGAGCCGGTCTGCCCGTCGAAAGGCCTGACCCTGAGCCCGCGCCAGCGCATCGTGATCTGGCGAGACATTCAGGCAAAAAAACGCGCCGGCGTGGACACCACGGAACTCGAAGCCGCTTACGAATACCAAGGCATCGACACCTGCGCCGCCACCGGGTTGTGCGCACAGCGTTGCCCTGTAGGAATCAACACTGGCGAGCTGGTGAAAAAGCTTCGCGGCCGTAAGGCGACGCATACGAAAACTGCCAATTGGCTGGAAGGCAATTTCGCCACCGCGCTGCAAGGCGCCCGTTTCACCCTGCATGTGGCCAATGGCGCGCGGATGCTGCTGGGGGCGCCACGTCTGGCGAAGCTTTCGGCAACGCTGACGAAGTTGTCCAAAGGCCAGGTCCCACAATGGACCAACGCCATGCCGCAGCCAGAAAAAGCCATTCGCTTCAGCCCGATCGTGTCGGACGAGCGCCCTCGCGTGGTGTACCTGGCAGCTTGCGTCTCACGGGTCATGGGCCCGGCGGCCGGTGATAAAGAGCAAATGTCGCTGTACGACAAAACCCGTGGCCTGCTGGAAAAAGCCGGTTACCAGGTAGTCTTTCCGGACAATCAGGACAATCTCTGCTGCGGCCAGCCGTTTGCCTCCAAGGGCTACGCCGAACAGGCCGAACACAAGCGCCAGGAACTGATTGGCGCATTACTGCACGCCAGCCGTGGCGGGCTCGATCCGATCTACTGCGACACCAGCCCCTGTACCTTGCGACTGGTTCAGGACCTGGGAGATGTTCGACTGGACCTGTACGACCCGGTGCGTTTCATCCGTACGCATTTGATGGATCGTCTCGACTTCACGCCGCAGGAAGCGCCCATCGCCGTGCACGTCACGTGCAGCACTCAGCACCTCGGGGAAAGCCAGGCGCTGATTGATCTGGCGCGCAAGTGCAGCAAAAACGTGGTCATTCCCGAAGGCATTCACTGCTGTGGATTTGCCGGCGACAAGGGCTTCACCACGCCGGAGCTGAATGCCCATTCGCTGCGTACGCTCAAGGACGCGGTGCAACAGTGCAGCGAGGGGATTTCGACCAGCCGCACCTGTGAGATCGGTCTGACGCAACATGGCGGAATCGACTACCACGGGCTGGTCTATCTGGTGGATCGGGTCACACAGCCGAGGGGCATCTGAAGAAAAATAGAACCCTGACGAAACGTCGTAGTCCACTGGTTAAGCCCGGACATTGCCGGGCCTTACCCAACCT
Source organism: Pseudomonas sp. BF-B-15 (assembly GCF_019946675.1). NCBI lineage: Bacteria > Pseudomonadati > Pseudomonadota > Gammaproteobacteria > Pseudomonadales > Pseudomonadaceae > Pseudomonas > Pseudomonas sp. BF-B-15. The sequence continues at coordinate 6,024 of NZ_JAGYFZ010000035.1, read as the reverse complement.
CGGCAGCCCGTTCTGATGGCCAGCAAATGCGTGGACCCTCAGATCAAGGAGATACTCATGAAACGTTCTGTACTGTTAGGTCTGTTCGTTACTGTCTCGCTGATGGCGTCCCCCTCGTTTGCCGCTGAAGACCTCTGTGCGGTCAACATTAAAACCATCGAAAATGCCAGGGCACAGACTCCTCCAGAAATGTCTGATCAGGTAATGGACAGCGTCAAGCAAGCCAAAGCCGATCAGGCAAAAGGCACCAAGGAAGGGACTGACGATTGCATCGCCGAGACAGAACAAACGATCAAGCAAATCAAGGACGCGAACAAAGGCGGGAAGTAACCCGGCACAATGCCAACCTTCGGGTGGGCTTTCCTGGCGTTCAACTCGCAGGCTTGTTGCTCATCAAGATTCACAGAGCAACAGGCCAGGGAGCGCTCAGGATGGCTCCACCCAATGCGAAACAAACCAAAACCCGCTAACTGCGGGTTTTGTTGCTTCTGGGGTTTGGGCATGCATGGACCTTTTTTCCATAGCCTTTGGGTGAAAAGCGAATTCTTGCGCAGCGTCGTAGTCTTTTAGTTAGGGCCGATCAATCGTGGCTTGTTTTTCGACCTCGGCCGAGCCCCCGCCCCTATGGCAGCACCAAGACTACCCGTACAAGGAAATACCCATGAAACGTACCGCGATCGCTGGTTTGCTCATGTCTGCTGCACTGTTGGCTTCTCCCGTATTTGCAGCGGACAACGACCTTTGTACGAGCAAGCTGCAACAGCTCAAAGCCAAAGTGAATGCACTGCCGGCGAGCCCTGACAACACCACAATGGAGATCAAAAGACTGCTGGCCAGCGCCGAAGCTTCAAAAGCTGCCGGGGACGACAAAAAATGCGTCACCGAGGCCACCCAGGCATTGTCGCTGGCAAACTGAGCAAAGATCCCAACCCATGATCACTCGCGCCAAGCATCGGGTGGCCTTCTGAGCCACGTTGGCGTACACTGCGCAGGCTTGCTGCTCACTTTGATTCACAGAGCAACAGGCACGGGGCCGTTTAGGATTCGACGCCGGTCGCGAAACTTTAGGTGCATGCCGAGTTGGTAACAGAACTCGTAAATCCACTGTTGCAACTTCTTATAGTTGCCAATGACGAAACCTACGGGGAATACGCTCTCGCTGCGTAAGCAGCCTTAGCCCTTCCCTTCTGGTACCTTCGGGTCCAGCAATCATCAGGGGATGTCTGTAAACCCAAAGTGATTGTCATATAGAACAGAATCGCCGTGCAGTACGTTGTGGACGAAGCGGCTAAAACTTACACAACTCGCCCAAAGCACCCTGCCCGTCGGGTCGCTGAGGGTTAACTTAATAGACACGGCTACGCATGTAGTACCGACAGCGGAGTACTGGCGGACGGGGGTTCAAATCCCCCCGGCTCCACCAAACAAGCTAGACAAAAAAGGCACTTGGCGATTATCGCAAGTGCCTTTTTTGTGTCCGCATGGTTGGGCTTCGCTCGTTGATCAGTCGCCAGGCAGCCTGACGAAAGGAGCAGCGTCTCTTCAGGATCGCGCATTCGTTGCAACATCTACCCCCCACATCGCCATCAGTCACAAGGGGTGGCTATAGCAACGCCTTGATCACGCGTTGTCGCTGAAAATAAAGAAAGCCGCAAATCCTCGGAAAATTGAATTTTTACGGCTTTTTTACCTGGGCGCTCTCCATTCAATTCGGCCAACCACCTAAAACGCCACACCTCCATACGCGGTGCGCCATAGCAAACGATTTGATGAGTACATGACCCACGACTACTTCAGGATTTCGCATCGGACCCTATTCAGTAAATAAGGACCGAACTGTTGTGTGCTTAAATATTTCAAGACACCTCCATGATGCTCACCGCAATAAATATCAAGATACTCAAGCATCTTTTCACTGGATATCACGGGCACTCCAGCCTTATCCAGGAGTTTATCAACCATCCCCCGGCCTCCTGCAGTCTCTGAAAAAGCGACTGAAAAAGGCGCAAGCGTAGAAACGCCAAGACCGTAAAACTGATACTGCATCGCCGTCGTTGCTGCGCCCATTACAGGATAAATAGCTTCAAAGGGTACGCCAACACCCCATACAACTATTGGATAATCAGGGAAGTCGTGAAAAGACTCACTGGCTGCTACTATTCTATTTTTTGAGCCTTCAACTTCCGGATATAAATTTACCACCGTGATCAACGCAGCCACAAGCGGGATAGCGACACTCAACTTCTTGCGCCACCCCGAAGCCATCACAGTAAAAAACGGAGCAATTAACAGCAAGCCGACAAGTGGAACATATACCCGCAAGATCCCAGGGCGCCCCAACAACCCAAATGCAAACATCGCAGAAACACACAAACCCCAACTTACCGCCAATCGCCAACTTGGCCTGATTAATAGCAACGATAACGCAGCCAATACAGAAACCAAGAGCACAGGATGCCACAAGACCTGGATTCCTAGCCAACCGTTACCCAGTGCAATGTCCTGAGTCGGCACGGCACCCAACTCGTCCAGCATTGCCTGTAATACTTGCGGCTTTGCAACAACTGAATCCACAAAAAACCAGTTTTCTATCAGGCTTACATCATTAGAACTGTAACCATGGTGCGATAGAATATCCTGCCGCTGCTTAAGGTTTTCTGCAGCACCAAAATCCGTAAAAGGGGCGCGCGCCGGGTTAAGCTCACTGAATGCCCCCCATTCGTCGCCCTGATAGGCTCGGTGGTCGATGAAGGCTGCTACTGCCACCGCCAAAGCGAGAACAACAAAAGAAATTTTCGCCTGTTTTAGTAAAAGTATTTTTTTCCAGCGAAGTAGCGGCCATGCAACGAGAAGCACCAGCAAAAACTCATGACTTCTAATCATATAGCTAAAAAAGGCTAGAACACAGCCGTACACCAACATTCGAAAATCACGTTCCCTCTCATACAAATGCCAGCAGACAAATGCGGCCACCATCAAAAAACCAGAGTTAATGGTGAATTGAGGAAAAAGTGTTGGGCGCGCAAGCAAAAGTACTAATACAGACAAACAACCCAAGTAACTCACGCCAAGCCGGAACAGCCCATTAACAACAAACGCCCCAACTACAACCAGAGTCCCCATGGTTGCAATGGAATAACCTAATACACCATTAACTTCCGGAATAAATCGTACAAAGTACCCCCACAAAACGTTTGAAAACATAAGGGTCGGTGGAGAACCACTGGATGCAATACCATAACCATGAGCGATCATCGACATTGCAACATCATCATTTGTTTCCCATATCGGAAACAACAATGAACAAACCAATAATACGAAACAAGTGACCAGAGCGAAAGAGCCGGCTAAAATCAGGCACTTCGAATTCATGACTGGCTTAACTTTAAAATCAATCACAAACTTCCACCATTTCTTCCACAAAGACAACCAGCATGACGACATCCTTTGCTGCAATTCGACCACTGTTATTTTTTAACAACTATTAAATTAGACGATACTTTACAATAAAGCCCTGTACTCCACCTATTGTTTTTCTAAAATATTTCGGTATCAGCCGGCTGTTAAAACAGTACCACGATCCGGACGTCTACTCATACTGGTCGTGTTTTTTGTTGAGCTCCCACCACTCTCGGTCGACGTAATGTCCTGACTCAGAAAAAGGCTCCTGGTGGTTTTCCCAGTGCCTTTTTTTGTGCCAGTAGAATCGCCAACGAGACTACATCAACGTGTCGTACTCCAGGTCTTCCAGCGCCGTGGACAGTCGTTGCAGCCCCAACAACGCACACCAGCAACGACAGCGTGACCCCGTAACCAAAGAAGCCTCGGCCAAGGCGAATTACCGCCCTTCAGTAAGCAAGCATGCTCACCGAAAGAGCGCCCTTCTCCACAGCAATGACTTTGCGCCGCGTCAATCGGGCAAGTTCGGCGAGTTTCGCTTGTGTGAGGCCACGATTCATACGCTTTCCGCGTTTTTTTTCTATGAACGAAGTTTCATGGCCCTCCTACACTCAATCCGCACAAGCCCACAACGCAGAGTCGCCATGACCACCCTCAAAGACCGCTTGAAGCAAGGCAAGGACGCTCGAAAAAACTGCCCTCGCAGTGCTCAAGCGGCCACCGGAAAAACCAATCGTGACCCGCTGCCACTGATCAAGCGCTCCAGCGAGGGACGGGTCAATTCTCTGGTCGAGTTGCGCTACGGTCGCATGCTGGTGTCGCCATTCACCTTTTATCGCGGCAACGCGCTGTTGCAGGCTCACGACCTGGCCGGCACGGCGAACATGGGTCTGGTGTCGACGATCTGCGGTGACAGTCACTTGATGAACTTCGGCGGTTTCGCCACGCCGGAACGCAACCTGCTGTTCAGCGTCAATGACTTCGATGAGGCCCATCCCGGCCCCTGGGAGTGGGATGTCAAACGTCTGGTGGCGAGTTTCATGGTGGCCGCCCGTGACCTGCGCCATGGCGAAACCGTGGAAGAAAATGTCTGCCGCGAAGTGGTCGCCGCGTATCAGCAAACGATGCTCGAATGCGCAGAGCAAAGCGCGTTGGAGACTTGGTACGAGTCCATCAGTTATGACGATCTGCGGCAACAGGCGAGTAAAGCCACGCTGGAGCACGTGGAGCGCGCCATCGCCAAAGCCGAACGCCGCACCCATGCCGAACTGTTGCCGAAAATCAGTGAACGTGACGCCGAAGGCCGTCTGATCATTCGCGATGATCTGCCAGAAATTTTCCATCTGCACAAAAACACCACGCTGCTGGATGCCGACGATGACTGGCTGCGGCTCGCGGACTGGCGACCGCTCTACGAGACGTTCATGAGTGAGTACCGGACGACCCTGCAAGCCGACCGGCGCGGGCTGCTGTCACGTTTCAATGTTCAGGACCTGGCGTTCAAAGTGGTCGGTGTCGGCAGTGTCGGCACGCGCTGCCTGGTGGCGCTGCTGACTGACGAGCAAGAGTTCCCGTTGTTCCTGCAATTCAAGGAAGCACGGCGGTCGGTGCTCGCCGATTACGTGAAGACCAAGTCTCGCGTGCGGCATAACGGTCAGCGCGTGGTCGATGGCCAACGGCTGATGCAGTCCGCCAGTGATCTGTTCCTCGGCTGGACCACCGGCCCCAACGGTCGCCATTTTTACGTGCGCCAGTTGCGCGACATGAAAATCTCCGCCGAACTGGAAACCTTCGACGCCGAAGCCTTTGCCGCCTACGGCCGAATCTGCGGCCGCGCCCTCGCCCGTGCGCACGCCAAATCGTCCGGGCACGCTGCGCAGATCAGCGGTTATATCGGCAAAAGCGATGCGCTGGCCGATGCGCTGTTCAAGTATGCGAAAACCTATACCGAACAGAATGACCAAGACTTCGAACGCTTCCAGCAAGCCTGTCGCAAGGGGCGTTTGCGGGCACGGTCGGAGGCGGACTTTGCGGCCGATCATTTGCCGTAAGCCCCGACTTTGCCGCGGCGCAGATGAATTTTTCTTCACCCCATCGCGCCCCGGCAACCGGTACATTGCGCTCGCTCATTCAAGAAACTACGGTTTGCCCGCCCTCCCGCGGGCTTTTTTTTTGGTTCTTCACGGATTGCGCGTACGACCGCAGTCGCCTGTAGGAGCGAGCCTGCTCGCGATGGCGGCTTCACTGTCGATAAAAATGTCGTCGTCATTGCAGGACATCTCCTACCAAAAACGAAGAAAACGCCCACAGATTTTTAAGGTTGTTGCTCGGAAGCGGGCTCTTTAGTCTTTGCTTGTCACTGAAAACTCAGTGATCGGGTGTGAGAACCTGGCAACTTATGGTCATACAGAGCCTGTAACCGCATAATCGCGCCAGCTTATCCGCTGTCCGCAAATGCGTTATGGCGGCTGTGTGCGGGCAGACTTTGGTCTGGCCCGGGTGTCCATAACCGGTTTTCTCACCCCGCACATAGCTGCCACCTCTTAGCCGCGTGAGAAACGGCAAGCGGCGGCTCCAACGCAAAAGGAAAATTTGTATGGACAAATTAATCCCCGACCCCCCGAC
>NZ_JAGYFZ010000034.1:0-55533 GCF_019946675.1 Pseudomonas sp. BF-B-15 | reverse complement strand
GAGATTAGCTGCAGTCTCGGGGGCTCGGAGATGGGTATAAGAGACAGGTACTGGTTCTGGCTCTGGAACCGGTACGGGTTCCGGTTTCGGTTCCACTACAGGCTCCGGCTCCACTACCGGCTCGGGAACAGGCTCAACCGGTTTCTCGATCGGTGTCACCACCGGGGCGACCGGTTCGACCGGGACAACTTTTTCCCGGTGCATAAACCACCAGTAAGCCCAGAGCGCCAGGAGCAACAACAGCAGTGCCAGCAATGCCGCGGCGATCCACCATCCACGGCGCGAAGGCGCCACGGCGGCCACCGGAGCCAGCGGAACCACCGGTGGCACCACCGGTTTTGGCGGGCGCTGGTTCCAGCGCACCACCAACGGCTCACCGTTGAGGCTGTAGAGTTTGTCCAGCTCGGGAGCGCCGAGCAGGCTGCGCAGGTCATCCGCTTCCGTGGGCTGACCGCGTTTTTGCAGTTCGTCCGCCAACTGTCCAAGGGACGTCTGACGCACTTCATAGGTTTCCAGCAATCGCCGTTGAGCGTCCTCGTTGAGGTCGGCATAGGGCGTGGGTTGGCCACCCAGTTCGGTCCACCATTCCAGCACCTCGCCGCTGCCCATTCGCGGGATGGCGAAGAGGCTGGAGACGGTCGGCGGAAAGTGTTTCTGGATGAGGGCGACTTTGGCTTGCAGCGCACTCATCCCCTCTGGTGTGGCTTGCGCATCCCTGATGACCCGCTGCATGACGTCGATTCCTGAAAAGGCTGCAGGCCTCCGGCGGGAGGCCTGCGGGTGAAAAGTTACTCTTCGTAACCGAGGCTGAATTGCAGTTGATTGACCTTTTTCTGCAGCGCCTTCAGTTGTTCCTGCTTGGCGGCCAGGGCCGCCTTTGAAGGCTTGGCCACCGGTGCAGTCTGCGAGTCCTTGAGCTGCTGTTCGAGCCCGGCGATCTGCTTTTGCACCTGGCTTTCATTGCCATGGCGCGCCTTCAGTGAGGTCAGCAACTTGCCCAGCGACTGGTTCAGTTCAGCCTGGGATTTCTGCTGGCTGGCCAAATCGGTTTTGGTGCTGAGCTGCTGGGCCTGAATGTTCTCGTACACCTGACGGAACATCGCGTTTTGCTGGCGGGACTCGGCCAGGGCCTGTTCCTTTTGTTTGACCTGATCGCTGTAACCACCAGAGTAGTCGCAGTTCATCTTGGTCAGCATGCTGCTGTCGCGATTGGTCGCATCGCATTCGCCCGGCTGGGTCGCGCAACCGCTCAAGGCGAGGACGGCGGTCAGGACCGCCAGTTGTCGTAACGTCATGTGCTTAACCCAGAGTGATTGCGGAGCGCTGGCTGTAGAGACCGTCGACTTCCTTCTGCAAGGCAGCGACTTTCTCGTTCATTTTCAGAATGCTCACATCCACCTGCTTCATCTCGGCGCTGGAGCCTTGGGCGCGTTCGGCATCGGCCACTTTGCTGTACTCGGTGACTTTTTTGCGCATGTTGCTGAGGTCTTTGCGCAAGATTGCGATGTTGTTGTCGATCTCGGCGATTTGCGTCTGGGCTTTGGTCTTGTCGACCTTTTTGCTGGCGATGTCCTGTTTGATCTTGGCGATACGCGCCTGGTCATCCTTGATCACTTGCTGAGCGGTCTCGGTGCGGGCAATCACATTGCGCGTGTCTTGCTCGACTTCGCTGTTCATCTTCGCCAGACGGGTGGAGGTGTCGGCGTATTCGCTGCGACGTTGATCCAGATAATAGTTCGCGCCCATGGCCACGCCACACGCGGTAATACCGGCGGCGATGGCGCAGACCGCCTTGTTGCTGCTGTTGGACAGCGCGCAACCGAGGATGCCGACACCGGCGCCGACGGCGCAGGCCTGGTAACCGGACTTGCTGAAGAACTCCGCGTCATTGCCCTGGGTCAGGCGCGGGTCTGCGCCGTCGCTGCCGCCGAGCATCGAACTGCCGGTGTTGGCGCAACCAGTCAGCAACAGGCTGCCGGCAACGACGAATGCGATCTGTAGTTTGAAGCGAGTCCAAAGGCTGCGCGACATGGTGAAACTCCTCGATGACGGTGTTGACGTGTTGTTATTGAGTGACGGTCTTGCAGCTGGTCAGCCAGGCGTCAGTGTCGATCTTCTGTTTTTGCAGGAAGGTCTTCTGATTCGCCCAGTGCGTGCGCAAGTAGGGTTTGAGGTCCTGAAGCTGTTTGTTGCGAGTAATGATTTCTTCCATCACCGGAACCTGTGCCTCGAGCAGCGGCTGACCGTACAACGTCGCCGACTCCACCAGGCTGCTGGCGTAGTAACGGCTGAGTTTGTGCAGGCGATCCTTCTGCTCGTCGAGCTTGCCCTTGCGCATGTCGCAACTGGCGTCTTTTTCGGCGGCTTCGCAATTGAGCTTGTAGTTTTTTTGCAGGAAATCCACGTACTGGCCGTCGTCGAGCATCTTGGTGCACAGGAACGCACCCAGATTGAGGCTGGCGCGAATCGCCTGGTCGCGGGTTTCTTCCTGCTGCTGGTTGCTGGCGCGCAGCTGGTTTTCCAGGGCCTGGAGTTTTTCCTTCAGCGCTTTATCTTCAACACCCGAGGCCAGCGTGTTCAGCGACTGAACCGTGCCTTTGTCGGCGGATTCGGTTTCCTTGCTGCCGGTGCCGAGTTTCTTCCAGCTGTTTTCGATGCTGGCCACGCGTTCGCGAGAGGTCAGGGTCGGCGAGACCAGTACCAGGCGCAGGCCGGTGGTCTTGTTTTTTACCTGGCCTTCGGCGTTGTAGTACGGCTCTTCCTTGCGCAACGCGGTGCGCAGGTCAGCCTGGGCGGTCAGGTAATTGCCGCCCCGCACGACGTAGCCACCGGCCTGGCCATGCTGGCGGTCGAGTTTGTTCAGGCGAAACGGCTCGAACATCATTTCGTCAACGTTGCCGAGCATGTCGTGAAGGCCCAGCGGATTGGGCTTTTGCAGGCCGGACAACTGCAATTTGCCGTTGGACGATTGCGCCCCGGCAAACCACTCGTAAGCGTTGATGCCGTCGGGCATCGGGTAGCGTGTATCGCGGAATTCCGCCGCACCGACTTCCAGGCCACCGCGCGCGGCGAACTCCCACTCGACTTCCGTCGGCAAACGCAGGAAGCCCAGGGCACCGTCTTCTTTCGGCAGCTTGCCGGCGGCGTTCTTGCGGAGCCACAGGTTGTACTTGTCAGCCGCTTCGACGGCTTGCACCCAGCTCACGGCCACTTGCGGCAGGCGCATCTTGGTCGCTGCGGTGGGGCAGGTTTCATCGGTCAGGGCGGCGTACTGCAACTGACTCATCTCGTACTTGGCCATCAGGTAGTAGCGGGATTTGTCGTTCTTGGCGCCGGTGAAACTGCCGGCGATAAACGTCGGTCGAGTCTGTTCGACATAGCCGTATTCCGCGCCGTCCTGACCGATGTTGATCGGGTAGTCGTCGAGTGGTCCGGTGACTGGAATGAACACCTTGCGAAACACCATCGAGCCTTCGCACGGCATCGGCAAAACGACGTCGCTGGCTTCGGGCATCGGGTTGTAATACTTCTCTTCCCAGCCCGCCGCCGAAGCGTCGAGCAAGTAGCCCAGGCTCAGGGGCAACAGCAAGCCAAAACGTTTATAGCTCACGCAGACTCTCCGCAGGTTGGATGCTGATGGCGCGCACGGCGCCGATCACGGCCACCAGTGTAGCGACCAGAAAGGTCAGAAGCAGGGCGGCGAGGCCATGCCAGAGTGTGATGTGGCAGACAAAGGTGCCGGTGGCCTGGCTGCTGCCGAGCAAGTAGTCGAACAGATGACTGCCGACAGCGTAAAACCCCAATCCGCCGAGGTAGCCGGCCAGGCTCAGCAACAGCGCTTGCACGACCACGAAACCGGCGACCGCCGTGCGCTTGAACCCCAACAGGCGCAGGACCGCGAGGCTTTTACGCTTGCGGTCGATGTTGGCCAGGAACGCGCCGACCATCGACGCCACACAGCCAATCAATGCCGCCAGGGCAATAACACCGAAGATCAGCCCCAGCACATGGTTGATGGCTTTGACGTTGTCGATGTCGGCCAGTCGGCTCGACGTTTCGATGTGTTGTTCGTTGAGCCAGCGCTCCAGCGGCGCCACTTGGTCGATGTCGTGTGCATACACGCGAGCGCGGGCATACAGCGGTTGCAGATCACCCAGAGGCTTGCCGGTGGTGATGCCGAACGCACTGACCTGATAGCCATCGCGAAAGCGCTCCAGGTCCAGCAGCAACGGCGGGGCGACAAACCCGGCAGCGCGGCCGAAACGGGCGCCATCGAGAATCGCCAGCACGCTCAGCGTCATCTCGCCGCGCTCATTCACGCCTTCCAGACGACGCAGCACGCGCAGTTGCACGCGATCGCCGACCTTGGCCTGCAAGCGTTGCGCGGCGCGCGCACTGAGGATCACTTGATCGCCGGTGGGGTTGAGTTGCGGCAGGTTCAGTTGTGGGTCGCCGGGTTCGGTGGCGATGATTTCCGCGCCTTCGACGAAGCGTTGCATGCCGATAAGCAAATCTGCCTGGGTGTTGAGCGAACGGGTCTGGCCGAGGGCAAAACCGGTCTCGGGACGCTGGCGCAGACGCTCGATCCAGGCACTGTCGTAGTTGCCGTTGCTGAGCATCTTCACTTCGAGGTTACGCGGGTCGCGCAGCAGTTCGTCCTGCAACTGGCTGACCACCCCGTGCTTGAGGCCGAACAGCAACAGCAACGGCGCGATCACTGCCACCAATGACGCGGCGATGCACAGCGACACCTTGCGGTCGTGCCACAGGTCTTGCAGGGCCAGGGTGCCCAGCAGGCGCAGTCGGTCAGTCCATCGGTTCAAACAGAGTCTCTCCCTGGCGGCTGATAGCGCCGAGTCGCGGCAAGCCGAAATCCTTCAACAAGGCCCAGTCATGGGACACCACGAGCGCACTCAGGCCCATGCTCGACACCAGGCTCAGCAGCAATTCAAACAGGCGCCGGGCGCTGTGCGGGTCGAGCGCGGCGGTCGGTTCGTCCGCTAACAGCAGCAGCGGTTCATGGGCAATGGCGCGAACGCAGGCCACGCGCTGGCGTTCGCCGATCGACAGCGCCTGCGGCTTTTTATCCAGCAGTCCTTGCAGACGCAATACCTCAACCGCGTGGTCGATGTGCGCGCTGTGTGCCGACATGCCGAGCAAACGGCGCGGCAGGCTGATGTTGTCGCGCACGCTCAGAAACGGCAGCAGGCCGCCACTTTGCAAAATGAACCCCAGATGCCGCGAACGCACCGCCGCCAAAGCCGGTTGATCATCCGTGGCCAGCAATCGGGCGATGTCCTGATCCTGCGTTGCGCCCAGGCGAAAGCGCTCAAGCTCGACCGGTGCCAGCAGCAGGCCGATGGCCTCAAGCAATGTGCTTTTGCCGCTGCCGCTCTCGCCGGTGATGGCGAGGATTTCCCCGCCGCCGACCTGCAAGTGCGGCAGGCGCACGTGATGGGCCAGCGCGCCTTCACCACGGCGCACCAGCAAGTTCCTGATATCGAGCATGGGCGTCTCGTTAAGGCATCATTTCCAGAGGCACCGGGTACACGTTGTCCCGCGCATCGCTGTCCTTGGCCAACGCCACCCAACGGTCGACGTCAGCGTTGTAACGCTGGTAGTGCCGCAGTTTGGTGTTGAGCGTACGGATGAATTTCTCCTGCGCCAGACCGTCCCAGCTCTTCCAGGTCTCTTCATCCAGGTTCAGCACTTCGCTCTGGTACGGCAGGTCTTCGATGTACTCGCCGAGCACGCCCATGTCCGCCAGTTTGGCGTTGTTGTTCTGCTTGAGCTGGTTCGGATCTGCGCCCATGGTCGCGGCAACCGAGCGCAGGCGGTCGAACATTTCCGTCGGCGAAATCAGGCCTTCGTTGGCAGCGTCGAGAATCTTCTTCATCACGTCGCTCAAGTCGCTGAGCTGGGACTTGGTCAGCAACACCCGCACGTCGGTGGTGGGGATGTTCTGCTTGATCAGGTCACGGTCGGTGATCCACGCCTTGAACACCGGCGGGGACTTGCTGTTGTTCTTCTCGCCCAGATAGGCCAGTTGCATGGCGTGGCCGATCAGTGCGGCGTCCTCGAGCATTTTCTTCTCGGCCGGGTCCTGCTTGGCGTTCGCCGCGCTGCCGATGGCGTCTTCGCCCATGTAGGCGGCTTTCACCTGTGTAGTGATCGCGGTGGCCAGTGCGTCGACCTTGCGCCCGAACTCCTGCACATCACCCGCATTCACCGGGTAGTAGAGCGAGGTGTTGGTGCCCGGGTAAGTCGACAGGTTCTGGTACTGCGCCTCGGCCTTCGCGTGATCCTTGACCCCGGCCGGGGTTTTCAAGTGCAGGGTGTAAATCGCTACGCCCGGGTTGGCAGCCTCAATACGCACCTGTGCAGCGCTCAAACCGGTTTTCGACAGTTTGTCGTCACCTTCGATGGCACCCGCGTCGGTGATCAACACCACGTAGCGCGCACCGAATTGGCTCCAGTCGACCTTGTCGATACTCTCCATGACGCCGGCAAAGGCATCCTCATCGAAGCTGCTGCTCGACACTTTGGCCTGTTTGAGGTCGGCGATCTTGGCGAAAAAGTCGGCGCTGTCTTTCACCTTGGTAGGGTCGGCGTACATCTTGGTGGTGTATTCCAGCCCCGGCACTGCCTGGGTATTGGAACGGAAAGCCACCATGCCGAACTTGACCTGCTTGCCGAGGTTCTGCGATTCGATCTGCTGATAAACCTTGCGGATCGCTTCGCGGGTACGGTCGATGTATGGGTCCATCGAAATCGTCGAGTCGATGACAAACACCACCGCCGCGCTGAATTCCTTCAGTTGGCTGGCGGCCATGTCTTCTGCCTCTTTGCCACCGGACGCATTTTTGCCGGCCGCGCCCTTGGTGTCTTTTTCGTCGGGCTTGCTGACCGATGCGACATTGAGCAGGCGCGTGCGAAAGCCCGCTTCGGTCATGACTTCTTCGCCGCTGAGCACGGGCAACAGGTAGAACTGCTTTTGCAGGTCGACGAAGTATTCAGGTTCTTCGGCCAGCACGCCGGGTGCTTGCTTGCCCTTTTTCAACGTGGCGCGCAGCGGGGCGACTTTGCTCACCGGGTCCGGTGCATTGAGAATGCCTTCGACCGTGGTGCGTTCCTTGAAGAACAGCAGCCGGTCGCGGTTGGCCGGGTTGGTGAAGGCCAGGGTCAGCTGCATTTTCCAGTCGGTGGTGCAGCTTGCAGGCAGCCAGCCAATGGTTTTGCCATAACTGTCGGGGCCGACTTTCAGCCACTCGGCGTTTGCCGCCTGGGCGCGTTCGTACACGTAGAAACGGCTGAACACCGGTTGCGCCTCGCCTGCCGCACCGCCCGCCGTCGGGCTGATCTTGCAGCCCGGGGTGGTCAATACGCGTTGGAACAAGGTCTTTTTACCGGCCTGGATCAGCGGTTTGTCATCAGCCTGGGACAACGGGCTGATGCACAGCGCCAACAACGCAGCGCTGCTCAGCAGGAAACGACTCACGGGTGAACGCATCACTTCTGCAACTCCTCGAAACGCTGCTTGGCTTCGGCGTTGTTCGGGTCCTGGGTGAGGATCGTTTCGTACCAGTAGGCCGCGGTGGCGTTATCCGCTACCGGGAAGCACTCGCTGGCCTTCAGGTATTTCGGGTCGTATTCGCGGGCATAGGCGTTGGCGATCAGCGCGTCACCGGCCTGGGCACGGTTGGCGTACAGGCGCTGGGCGACACCGCAGTGTTTGCCGGCCTTGGCTTCGTTGATGATTTCCAGCAGCTTGGCGCTGTCGGGTGCCGCCTTGATGCAGGTCTGGACGAAGGTCAGCTCGGGCAGACTGTTCATGCTTTCCAGCGTGCAGGCTTGTGCGTCGGCACCGGCCGGTGCGGCGGCCGCGACCGTCGGGGCAGGCGCCGGCGTGCGTTTGTAGAACCAGAACCCGGCCGCTGCCGCCAGCAGCAATACCAGCACAAGCGCGAGGCCGAGCAGGCCTTTGTTGCTCTTCTTCACCGGTGGCGGAGCAGGCGTGTATTCGCGTTCGTTGGGCACCGATTCCAGTTCGATTTCTGGCTCGGCGGTGGGCAAGATCAATTCCGGCAGTTCCGGGATTTCCGGAATCTCAGGTGCTGGTGCAGCTGGCGCGGTCAAATCTGCGCCGCCATACGTCGAGCGCGTCTGACCACCCGCCGTGGACGGCAACAGCCCGACGCCTGGCCGGACCACGCCTTTGTCGGCATGCCCCAGGCTCTGTTCGCGCAGTTCGATCTGGAATTGCGAGTTGGCGCTGCCTTCCAGCAGCGGGTCGACCACTTCCGGGCCGACCTGGGCTTCAAGAGCTTCGCCACTGGCGGCGACAGTGAAGCGCGAAACCTTGAACCAGAACGGGTTGTTGCTCCAGGCCTGTTGGTCCTGGAGGTAGAAACCGTCCTGGTTACGCTGAATGGAAAATTCCAGCTGTTCTTCGCCACCCTGCCATTTCTTCACAGTAAGGCAGGCCCGGCCAGGCACATTGGGCTCTAAGGCGAGCAGGTCGACACGAATTGGCATTGCTTATCTCGCTGCGAAGGCTGTGAGCACTTGGCCCAGCCGTTCGTTCTGTTCAGGGGTGATTTCGCGACCGGCACCATGGCCGGCATTGTCCTGCGTGATACAGGCCAGGCCCGAAAGCCAGTCGCCGAGATACCGTTGCGCCTGGTTCGCCGGTTGCGGCGGCAGCTCCGGTACTTGTCCCGGACCGATGTCGGTATAGAACGAGAACAAGGGCGCTTTGGCACCGGTCCGGCTAGGTGGGCGTTCGCTCACGGGTTTCTGGAGGTAGCCGAACCAGGACACGAAATCGCGCAGCACGCGTTGTACTTCCAGTACCTGGCGCTCAACCAGTTGATCGCGACGCGCACCGCTCTGGGCACGCTTGAGGACGGCGCGGCTCAGTTGCCCCGGCAAATCCTGGCGATAACCGGCAGTGATCAGCTCGTCGACCACCGCTTCGAGCAAGGCCTTTTCCAGTCCCAGCAGGTTGAGCAGGCTTTGCCGGGTGGTCAGTTCGCGCAAGTGCGCGACCCAGGCCTTGAAGGCCGCTTTGGCAAAACGGTGTTCGTTGCTTTGCAGTTCCGGGACCGGCGTGTGGGGCTTGCTGCTGGCCGGTGGGCTGTCGGGGCTGGCGTCATCGCCGAAATCGAAATCAAAACCGGCGTCGTTGCCGTACAGGCTCTGGCTCGGTGTCAGGGCGACCGGCTCATCGCTGACCGCTGGCTCGTCATCGGTTTCGTACACGCCGCTGAGGTACAGGTCGCGCACCTCTTCGCTCGGCATGTCGAGTTGATCGATGAGTTCGCCCAGCACCGCCGGACGACGGCCCAGGGTCGACAGAATCATCTGCGCCTGGGCTTTCTTGGCAGCGGCGGCGCCGTCACCATCGGCGTGATACCAGGTGCTCAGACCATGCGTGGTCAGGCCTTCAAGGCATTCGTCCAGCTGCTCGCGGATGCGCTGCAGTTTGAATTCGATATTGGCCACGCCCTTGAAACTGCCGCTGAAGTGACTGATGCCACCGTCATCGTTGCGCAGCATTTCTTTCCAGGTATTGGCGGGATTGCTGACGTGTTTGCACACCAGCGCGTTGCTCGCAAAGCTTTCGCCCAGCGCATCGACGCGTTCCTGGTAACTGGCGTTGATCCCGGTTTCGGCGCCGCTGGCGTCCTGGACGATGAATGCCGCGTCCATGCGCGGTTTACGCACCAGGAAGGTGTTCTGGAATGGCGTGCCGGCCCAGTCGTTCATCCAGCTCAGGCTGCCGAAGCGCTCCAGCATGGTCAGCTTGACCATGCCATTCCAGCTCTCGTCGTACTGATCGGGTGTCAGGCTCAGGGAGTTGGTGATGCGCAGGTCGAGCATGGTCAATGCCCAGATCAGACCGGTGTCGCGTTTGCTGCGAGCGGCCGCGTCGGCGCCCTGGGTTTTTTCGATCCAGCGCGTCAGCACCGGGCCAACGTCGTTGACGTCGCTTTGTTTGGTCGAGCCGGTGCACACCACCAGCGCGTTCATTTCCTGATTGTCGGTGTAGCGCTCAAACAGGTAAGCGACCTTGCCGCGCAGAATCAGCTGCGAGACGGAGTTGTCCTTGGTGGCGGATTCCGGGTCGCTGGAGTTGGCGATCTCGTGCAGCTTCTTGCGTCCGCGATAGCCGGGGAAGTCGAGCAGATCGACCTGGTTGACGATGTCGTCGGCCGGGGCTTCGATCAGGCCGAACGTCATTTCCGCCGTGAGTGCCGCCAGTTGCGCAACGGGAATGCCCTGGCTGTTTTGCAGGCGACCGTCGATGCGTGGCCGCACGTCGATCGGCAAGTCCCGCGGGCTGCCGAAGCGCTCGAGGATGTCGACGTTCATGATGCTGTCGCGCTGGCTGTAAGTGTCGTTTTCGAAACTCACCAAGGCCTTCAACGGCGCGAATACGGTCTCGGGCAGGCCCAGCTTGTGCAGCGCGCCGGCCAGTTGCTGATACACACGCGTCAGCTCGCTTTGCTCACCCCAAAGAATGGCGAACAGCTCGGCACGTTCCTGGAAATTCAGGCGCGGCGCGAGCTGCAAGGCTTTCGGCCAATACAGGTGCTCGAGTTTTTTCACCGAGTTGCGGAAGTTGTCCCGCAGGTAATCCCACAGCGACACCAGATCGTCGGCGCTGACACCCGGCTGCATCGGCCCGGTCTCGCGACCTTCGAACGGCTTGAGGACTCGCTGGATGCGTTCTTCGTCAATCTCGTAGGAAATCCGTTCAAGGTCGAAATCCTTGAACCAGGAGTTGGCGAGAATCTTCGCCAGCTCGATTTCCTTGAACAGCGTCAGCTCCACCGGGAAATCCGGGTCCTGGCTCGGTGTGGCCCGCCGGCTGAAGCGCGTCACCAGGCCGGTGGCTTCCTTGCCGCCACCCACCGGGTTGATGTGCTTGATGAAGTCCAGGCGCTGGCCACCGAAATCGGTTTCCAGTTTGCCGTTCTGCCCGGCCGCGAGGGCCGAGATCAGGTAGGACTTGCCCGCCTGGGACAAACCGAAAAAGCCGATGGTCATCGGCGTGCAGGCCACGCGACCGAGGCTGTGGGCCAGGTTGCGGGCGCGATGCAGGCGGATGTTCAGGTTGTCGGCTTCGCTGTCCAGACGTGGCGCGTTGACACGGGTCTGGCCAATCCATTCCAGCGCCTGACCGGCACCTTCATAAACAGCGGCCCAGCGGGTAGAGAGCTGATGTTGATCGGGGGTCAGGTCATTCATTTGCGTTTCACACTTCCACTGTCGAGCCAGTACTTGGTCTCGCTCAGGCCGGCGTCGAGCATGGTGTTGAGTTCCAGCTCGAGGTCGCTGCGCGGGTTGAAGTTGACGTTGCTGCAGTTGGATTCGATGTTGCGTACCGAGAGGCGGTCGCTGACCAGATCCTGCTTGCGTGTGTACTTGTCCGCCGGTTTGACCTCGAAGCGCACCTTGAGCAGCGGCGCGCTGCCGTTTTCACCGATCGCACGGGAGAACTTCTCCCGACCGGCCTTGGTGAAGCGCAAGGTGTACAGCGGCGAAGCGGCCCAGCGGTCGGCGGCCAGCTGACGGAAACCGAGGCGCAGATCGCCGCGCATTTCCAGCTGAGGCGTGTCGGCGGCGTCGCCCGTGCCGATTTCCGGCAGCTTGATTTTGTAGTCTTCGGACTGAATGTCGCGGTACAGCACGTCGGCATCCTTGATCACGTTGTTCAGGTCGATAACGCCGATGTTTTTGACCGTCGAATACGGTTTGAGTGCCGAAGCGCGGAAGTAGAAGTTCGGCACACTGTGGTTGGCGCACAACAGGCACAGCATCGCGCCGACCGAAGCGGTGCTTTTCGGGTCGTCGATCAGGCCGTTCTTGTGGAACGGGTACCAGCCGCCAGTGCGGTAGTTCTGCAACGCCAGGATGCGCCCCGGTGGCAGCGGCAACACCTTGCGGATGAACGCCTGAATGCCGGGCAGGCGCGAAGGGCGGCCGGTCAGCAGCAGGACGTCGCACGGGTAATGCGCGACCACTTCACACAGCGCACCGAGGATCTTGGTGATGTTGATCTGATCGTTGAGGAATGCGGCATGGAGCTTTTGCAGGTCGAAGCTGATCAACGATTCGTACAGGTCAAAGGCGCTTTGGCTGCCGACATCACGACGCACGGCGGCATTGACGTAATCGAGCACGGTCTGGCTGATTGCGTTGTCACCCAGCAATTGGCGGTACGTCTGGGTGCTCACTTCCTGCTGGTCTTGCGGGTCGTAATGCTCGTAGGCCTTGAGCAGCGCCAGGCCCAGCGGGGCAAAAACCTGCAGGTTCAGTTGCTGGCGCAGGATCATGTCCTGGGCGCTGACCGATTCATCGCCACACAGCCGCGACATCAGCGAGACGGGCGATTTGACGCCTGAGATCTGCAAGGCTTTTTCGAAGCTCGGCAGGACGAAGTCCTGAATCACGTCCAGCAGAATGTCGTCGCCGGCCACTTTGAAGCCATCGCGAAAACGCTGCTCGGGCACGATGTGCACGTTGCTGCCGCTGCCGGTGTTGCCGGCGCGGTCGAGGCGATAGTCGGTGATCACCAGGTCGGTGGTGCCACCGCCGATGTCGATGGTCGCCAGAGTGATGCGTTCACGGTCGGTTTTGTCCGGCCGGGCGAGGGTGTCGAAAAACTCTTCCGGATGACCGGCGAAGTTCTCGTTGACCTCGGTGTACAGGTACACCAGCTGGCCGCAGGAGGCTTCGTCCCATTCGACGCGGATGCTCGGGATCGGCGTGCGCGGGCTGACGGCCTGGTCCTGATGCGGGTCTTCCTCGCCGGCATGCCAGCCGAGGCTTTTCCACACCAGGCCGATGGCTTGCTGCATGCGTTCGTTGAGGATGCTGCGCTCGGCCTGCGGCATGCCCGGCGGCACGGTCAGGGTGATGCTGTTGAGCTGGCGCGGCACACGGGTGTGACCCTGGCGCGAGCGCTGGGCCGGGCTGTTGATTTGCGACAGCGCCTGGGCCAGGACCTCGGCGAGCATGAACGTCATCAGCGAGCTGCGCGAATAACGCGGCATGAACACCGGCAGACGATCATCTTCTTCGAGGCTGTAAAGCGCTTCGCCGGTTTCGTTGATCAGGTGCGAGAACGGCGCGGCAGTGGCGTACGGCTCGCTGTCGGTCTTGATGTACGAGCAGTTGAAGCGCCAGCCGTGGCCGTAGGCGTTTTCGTCCCACAGGTAGCGTTTCGGGCTGGACAGCCCGGTCGAGCCTTCGGTGCCGCGACGACGGCTGGCCAGACGGCTGGCCTCGTTGCCGACACGGGCAATCGTCGCCCACTGGAACGCATCATGCCGGCCGCTTTTGACCGAGCAGTGGTCCTTGCCGAAATACGCCTGGGCGAATTCCACACGGCTTTCGAATGGCAGGTTGTAAGTGTGTTCGGGGGTGATCAGGTCGCGCAGTTCCAGCACGTAGTTCTGTTTCAACCCGGAACCGGCCTGACCGTGGTTCTCGATCAGAATGCCGCAGGTGCGAGAGTTGCCGACGTCCAGCACCAGGTCCACCGGAATCGGTTTGACCAGGCCATTGCTGTCGTTGGCAACCACCTTCAATTCAGGGATTTCAACTTTCGGCCGGGCAGTCGACTGCTCTGCCGCCGATGGCTTGCTCAGAAGGCTCAGCAAGTTGAGGTAGTGCGCCAAGTGATAGTTGGCGCGGATGTCGGTGTCCAGTTCTGCGCGCGAGCGGTGGGCATTGCCCTCGTTGAATACTTCCAGCAGCCATTCGTTGACCCACGGCTGGGCCAGGAACCAGCGGGTTTCGCTGGCCTTGGTCGCCAGTTTGAAGGACACGCCGGAACTGATGTCTTCTTCGTTTGGCGCCAGGTAAGCGGTGCCGTCACGCTTGGGCATCACGCGGCTGTCGAAGGCCATCGTCAGGCGGTGGGTGTTGCCGTCGATGTCGGGCGTCGCCAGTTTGACCAGGCGCATGCGCGACCAGTTGGTCGGGCCTTCGTCGAAGCGGTGCGGCGGCATGAAGCGGAAAAACGGCGTCGGCAGCCAGACACCGTCGAGCAGCTCGAGGCTGCTTTTCATGTCGACACTGAACGCCGGTTTGGCTTTTTCGACCTTTTCCGGCTCCGGCTCGTAGAAAAAGAAGTCTTTCTCTTCGTTGTATGACAGGCGGCAGATCAACCCGCTGATCATCGGCGCGAACTCGCCCGCCGGTTCTTTGCGAGGGTCCAGGCGCAGGGCGAAATCCATGAACTGGATGCCGGTGTCGCTGACCAGCGTGACGGTGTCTTCGAATTGGGTGACTTCAGGCAACATGTCGGGTTATTCCGTTTTTATTCGGCCACGTGCCGCATGGACATGGGGAATTGTTCTTTGCCGTAACCGCCGGTGCAGTCTGCGACTGTGGTCGCCCCTTTGCGGCAGTTGACCTTGGGCATGTCGTAAGTGCTGCCATCGCCACACACGGCCTGGCCCTGACTGTCGATGGCCAAGCTGCCACCCTTCATAGTAGCGCTCACCGGCCCGGTGCATTTCGTGCCGTCGGCCTGGTGTACGGTGACTTCGCCCTTACCGTCCTTGAGCTGGTATTCCAGACGCAGCGGTTTGCCGGTCCGGCGGTCCTGAATACCGGCGCCGGCGCGGAACTGACCGTCGAGGAACTTGGCGGCACCGTCGGCGGCGTCCGGTGGAATGCTCAGGGGAGGGCCGGGTTTTGCGGCGGCGGATTTTTCGGCCTCGGGCGATGTGATATCCGGCGGCGCGGTTTTGTTTTCGGGCGGGGTGGCGGGCGATTCGGCTGCCGGGTCTTTGGCTGGGTCTTTGGCCAGGTCGGCCGGCGCTGCATCTGCCTCGTTGCCCTCGACCGCCGGCGCTTCCACTCCTTGGGTTTCGGTCACGGCGGTACCGGTGCCGGTTCCAGTGGTAGAGCCTACAACGGTGCCCGTCACCGGAACGCCGTTCAGCGTCGTGGCATTGCCGGTCAGTTGCGGTTCTTCCAGCTGTTTTTCCACCGGCACGATGCCCTCAGGCAGCAGGTCTACCGCCACCAACGGAATCGGCACGCAACCACGCAGACCAAGCAACAGCCACAAAAGCAGTAGCAGGAACGGCAGCAGCAACAGCCACCACCAGCGACGCCACCACGGACGAGCAACCACCGGCACGACGGGCGCAACGACGGGCGCAACGACAGGCGCGGCTTCGACCACCGGGGGCAGCGTAAACGCGGGCGGAACCTGATAGAGGCAGTGCAGGGGATCGCGATTACCGGTACCGGCATGCTCGAAACCCCAAAAGGTCAGCACCGGCTTGCCTTGCACCAGGTAGACGAAATTCTCATCGGGGAAATGAATCACGCGCTTGAGCAGCTTGCCGAACACGGCTTTGTCGCCTTGCTGCTGTTCGCCGGATTCAGTGCCCAGGAAACGCTGGCTCAATTCCTCGAGCGCGGTTTTCAGCGCTTCAAGTTGGCGGCGGGCAGGGACGCGTTCTTCTTCGGTCGCACTGCTCCACGGGATCACATCACCGTCGAGGCCGCTGTACCAATCGATCTGGTTACCGAGCTCATCGCTTTGAGGGATGGCCAGATGATCGACCATTTCGGGGTTCTTGCGGCGAATGGCTTCGCGCAATTGCAGGGCCGCCCGGTATACCGGTTGACCTGTTTCGCCCAAGGCTGTGAATGACCCGCTCTTACCGCTGCGTAATAGTGCCCCGCGCATTCAAACTCCATATGTTCTGTTGCGCAAAAATGACAGACAAAGGTGTCTGTTCTTGCTCCTGCAATTAGCTGGCGACCTTAATGTCATAATGATGTCGCCGTCAATCATCCGGAGGTCCAAAACCGTATGAGACTAGCGTAAGCGTGCGGAGGTTGCATGGGGTCAATTTAAATTGGCTTGGGAAGGCTTGGGTGTAAGCTTTTTAAGCTTGCTGAATCGTTTCATCAGCGCTATAAAAAATGCACAACTCCAAGAAAGGCCTCCCCATGACTCCGCTCAAATTCGTCGTTGCCTTTGGCGCTCTGTCCGCCTCCCACGCCATGGCTTGGGATTACGTCCTGCTCGACAGCGACAAGGCTGCTCAAAACTGGCAGATCACCAGCCAGCAACTCGGTGTGAAAACCGACAAACCCTTCTCCGTGACCCTTCGTAACTTGCACGGCGGTCGGCAGGAGGGCGTCAGCATCGTCGACATCGATAACGGCACGATGAAACTCTCGGTGGTGCCGACCCGTGGCATGAACGTCCTGCAGGCATCGGTCGGCAATGTGCGCATGGGCTGGGATTCGCCGGTCAAGGACGTGGTCAATCCGTCCTTCATTGAGCTCAACGGTCGCGGCGGACTCGGCTGGCTCGAAGGTTTCAATGAACTGGTCACCCGTTGCGGCTACGAATGGGTCGGCCACCCCGGCGTCGACAACGGCGAACTCCTGACCCTGCATGGCCGTGCTGCCAACATTCCGGCCAGCACAGTCACGCTGCACATCGACGAAAAACCGCCGTATGCCATCAGCCTGCGCGGCGAGCTCAAAGAACAGGCCTTCAAGAAAGTCGACTTCTCGGTGAGCACCGAGCTGGTCACTGAGCCCGGCAGTACAGCATTCACTCTCAACGATACCCTGACCAACAACGGCGACTATCCGAAGGAATATCAGGCGCTGTACCACAGTAACTTCAGCACGCCATTCCTGGAGCAGGGCGCGCGTTTCGTTGCACCGGTCAAACAGGTGTCGCCGTTCAACGACAAGGCCAAAGGTGATCTGCCGGACTGGCAGACTTACCGTGCGCCGACCAAGGACTACGACGAAACGGTTTACAACGTGGTGCCGTATGGCGACGCCAAGGGTGACACGTTGACGGTGTTGCATAACAAGGCAGGTAGCCTCGGCGTTTCGGTCGGCTTTAACACTAAAACGCTGCCCGTGTTTTCGCTGTGGAAAAACACCGATACCCAAGGCCAGGGCTATGTCACCGGTCTCGAGCCGGGGACCAGCTTTTCCTATAACCGGCGCTATCAACGGCCGCTGGGGCTGGTGCCGACGATTGCGCCGAAGGAGCACAAGCAGTTTCAGATCAGTTACAGCTTGTTGGCGGACAAGGGCACTGTGGACCAGGCGCTGAAGCGGGTGAGTGACATACAGGACGGGCGGGAAACCGAGGTTCGGCAGACGCCGTTGGTGGATCTGACGAAGGAGTGATTTCATCCGCTGGAGGTTGGCCGGTATTGCAGCGCTTCAGCCAGATGACCACGGGTGATGCCATCGACCTGCTCAAGGTCTGCGAGGGTTCGTGCGACCTTGAGCAGTCGATGCGCAGACCTCAACGACAGGGTCAGTCGTTCGCACGCTGTTTCCAGCCAGGTTTCGTCGATTGTGGATAACGTGCAGTGTTTGCGCAGGCCCGGCAGATCAAGGAAAGCGTTCGCGCAGCCCTGGCGTTTGTGTTGCCGCTCTCTGGCGTCGGCGACCAGCAGTGCGGCAGTGGCGGTGTCATCGCCGGGTTTGAGTGCAGGATTCAGCGCCGTGGCTTCCCGGGCGACGGTCAGGTGCAGGTCGATGCGATCCAGCAGTGGCCCCGACAATTTATTGCGGTAGCGCTGGACCATGTCCGGTGTACAACTGCATTTGCCGCTGGGTTCGCCAAGATATCCACAGGGACACGGGTTCATCGCCGCCACCAATTGAAAGCGGGCCGGAAACCTCACGCGATCCTTGGCGCGGGAAATCACGATATGGCCGGACTCCAGCGGCTCTCGCAAAACCTCCAGCACCTTGCGGTCGAACTCCGGCAGTTCGTCGAGGAATAGAACGCCATGGTGGGCGAGGGTGATTTCGCCGGGTTGTGGCTTCGAACTGCCGCCCACCAGCGCCGGGCCGGAGGCGGAGTGATGGGGTTGGCGGAAGGGCCTTTGCGGCCAGTGGCTCAAGGGCACGCAACTGGTGACGGATTGAATGGCGGCGACTTCCAGCGCTTCATGTTCGGCCAGGGGTGGAAGCAGTCCTGGCAAACGACTAGCCAGAAGGGTTTTTCCGGTGCCTGGTGGTCCGCTGAACAGCAGGTTATGAGCGCCCGCCGCCGCGATCAGCAATGCGCGCTTGGCTGAAAGTTGGCCCTGTACTTCGTTCAAGTCTGGATAGGGTTTGCTGGCGTAAAGCAAACCGTTGGACACGTAAGGCTCGACCGGTGTGTGCCCATTGAAGTGCGCGACCGCTTCCAGTAAATGATCCACCGCGATCACCTTCAACCCCGACGCCAGGCATGCCTCCTCGGCATTCGCCCGCGGCACCATCAGCGAGCGCCCGGCCTTGCGTGCCGCCAGTGCGGCCGGCAACACGCCCCGCACGGCACGCACCGCGCCTGATAGCGCCAGTTCTCCCAGACATTCCACATCATCCAGTGTCAGCGTTGGCACCTGCACGCTGGCGGACAGAATCCCCAAGGCAATCGCCAGATCGAATCGTCCGCCGTCCTTCGGCAAATCAGCGGGGGCGAGATTCAGCGTGATGCGCCGCGCCGGGAATTGCAGGCCTGAGTTGATGATCGCGCTGCGTACCCGGTCCTTGCTTTCCTTCACCGCCGCTTCGGGCAGACCGACCATGGTCAGCGATGGCAGGCCGTTGGCCAGGTGGACTTCGACGGTGACGGCGGGCGCATCCACGCCGATTTGGGCGCGGCTGTGGACGATGGAGAGGGACATGGTCGTTCCTTGAGCTGAAGAGCACCGCTTCCTGCGGGGTTTTTGAAGGGTAGTCGGGAGGTGATGATTTGGTGCGGCGGCTGAGGCGCGAAACTTTCGCAGGATGTTGCGAGCTTTGTTGCGCTGCTTTGGATGCGAAAAAAAACGCCACTTGGACGGTTTATTCGGGGAGCCTGGTCCGACTCGTGCCTGCAAGCCAGCCATCAGGTTCGAGCTCTTTGCCATACATTGCTGCCACTTTAAAAAAACGATGTTGGCTGGCAGAAACGCTTCCGGCTAAACGGAGCGCCTCGGCATGAAGCTCAGCGATGAGTAACAGTTTTGTTTGCCGTTTTTTGGGCTTCACAGCGACCTGCCTTTGATTGATGGTTTAGTTGTTAGGCCAGTCAACTTAAGCGCCGAAGACAGTTTTGATGCAATCAGAATTGCCCCATATTTTTGTAGGACCAAGCTTGGTTTTTGGGGCCTTCTGAAGGGCGTGGGTAGTCCTTTTCCTAGAGTTTTGAAAGAGGGGGAAATACTCATAGCAGCGAGTTTGCATTCATGAATTTGCCTTATACACTCAAGCTTAATGCATAACGTTAAGCTTTAAATTATGATCGTTAGCTTTAAGTGTTCTGAGACCGAGTACCTGTTTTGCAACGGTAAGACCCGTTTGTGGTCAGCCATTCTGAGTGTCGCGGAACGAAAGCTGACGATGCTTGATGATGCTGTCGTGCTGAAAGACCTTCGATCTCCGCCGGGCAATCGCCTGGAGGCGTTGGAGGGAAATCGAAAAGGTCAGCACAGCATCCGCATCAACGCTCAATGGCGAATTTGCTTTGTCTGGGGCTGCAACGGGCCGGAGAATGTAGAAATCGTCGATTATCACTGAGGTGAGTAATGACTAAAAATGGTATGCGCCCGGTGCACCCTGGCGAGATCCTCAAAGAGGAATACCTGGAGCCTCTGAGCCTGACGGCTGCCGCTCTGGCCAGAGCGTTGAACGTGTCGACACCTACGGTCAACGATATTGTGCTTCAGCGTCGGGGTGTCAGTGCTGATATGGCTCTACGGCTATCTATCTGTCTGGACACGACCCCGGAATTTTGGCTCAACCTTCAATCGACCTACGATTTGCGTAAAGCCGAGATTGAGCGAGGGGCCGCGATTCGGGATCAGGTCGAGCGGCTTGCACACTGCGCCTGATTGTTGTTTTGGATTTACCGAACCCCACGCAAAAAGCGTGGGGTTTTTTATTCAGAATGCGTGAAGCATTTTCGCGGCTCTTTTCCACCAAGGTGCACTGATAGCAGACCTTGAAGACTCCTGATCAGGCAGCATCTGCGGCACATCCTGCAGACGAATCCACGGCTGGTTATTCCAGTGCAACAAGTTCAGCGACATCTCCGGCCAGTGCAGCAGGCTCAGGATCGGCCGGTCGATAGATATGGGTTGCTGGGCATCCCTTAGGGCTGGCACTACGTCGTGGGTTAGCCATTCGCGCAGGGCTCGGTATTCGGGGCAGTAGTGGTAGATCAGTAAGGCGTAGACGCCGGATTCGCTGATCAGCAGGGCATCTTCGATGCTGCCGTGGATGAGCATTTGTGCGGACTGGTGTTGGTCGGGGTCGAGTTTTCGGACGGCGCGGTCGTCGAGGTAGAGGCGCAGGAAGCGGCCGAGGTCGCGGGCGCTGAACCAGGGTTGGTTTTGGAGGAGGAGGGCGTGGAGGTGGAGTTTGTGGCGGGTGAAGACGTGGGGGATCAGATAAGCATCATCGCTATTCATTGATACAGCTCCTCTTGCTAAAAGGGCTGCCCGCAATCGTCGCCAAACAATTGGGTGGCAGTTGTACGCGGGTTGGCGAACCGGAGCAAAAGGAACCCGGCAGACCCGAAGGCCTCCCACGCACAACCGCCATGACTTGTGTCGATGGTCGTCATGCTCCTTAAGCTTCCAGGTCGCCAAACCCGGTGCTGAACATTCAGCATTGGGCGAGCTTAGGAACCGGGGCATTGCGACGCAATCGGACGGCGGTGGTTTTGTTGTAGGACGTTGCCGGGATTTTTGCGGGGCTGAAGATCAAATGATCGCAGCCTGCGGCAGCTCCTACAGATGAATCTGAAGGTCGTGCCGACCTTCAATCGCGAGCAGGCTCGCTCCCACAGGGGATTGGGTTTTTACAGTGGGTTTTGCGTGTTACTCGGTTGGCGGATTGAGCTTCGCTTCCAGCTCGGCAACCTTCGCTTCCAGGCTTTCCAAGCGTGCCCGTGTGCGTGCGAGCACAACCATCTGGCTATCAAACTCTTCCCGGCTCACCAAGTCCAGTTTGCTGAAGCCGCTTTGCAGCAACGCCTTGAACTGGCTTTCGATTTCGCTTTTCGGCAATGGGGTGTCGCCGCTGAAGAGGCGGGAGGCTGTGCCGGTCAAGGCGTCGAGGAAATCTTTGGGCGCGAGCATGGGAAAGGTCCTGGAAACAATGGCGGGCAGTGTATCACGCAGTGTCTATAGTCAATCCCGACCGCAGGGATGCACGCTTTTCGCGCATGCGGACGGACGGTGCCGCACCGTTGTTGTGCGTAACGCGTCCGGTGTTGCAGCGATGTGGTGGGCATCTACGGCCAAGAGCTTGAAAACTGAGGGTTTTGTGGAGATGGCAAGCTTTCTGCTTAGACGGTAGTGACCCATGCACTGATGCAGTCGATGTGACGAATGCAGTGCGCCAAGCGAAACGGGGGAAGAGTTTCGTGCGGAGCGGTTAGCTGGCGTCGGACGGGCAGGTAAGGCCGACGATGCGTTACAAAGCCAGGCACTGCGCTTAGACTTGAGCCGGGTTTGTTTTCCTGGGGCAAGTCCACCAATTCGGGAGAGAGTTTTCATGAAGCTAGTCACTGCCATCATCAAGCCGTTCAAGTTGGACGACGTGCGCGAATCGCTGTCCGAGATCGGCGTGCAGGGCATTACCGTTACCGAAGTCAAAGGCTTCGGGCGGCAGAAGGGTCACACCGAGCTGTATCGCGGCGCGGAATATGTGGTCGATTTCCTGCCCAAGGTGAAGATCGATGTCGCCATTGACGACAAGGATCTTGATCGGGTTATCGAGGCGATAACCAAGGCAGCCAACACCGGCAAGATCGGTGACGGCAAGATCTTCGTGGTCAATCTGGAACAGGCGATTCGCATCCGTACCGGCGAAACCGATACCGACGCGATTTAAGCCGCCACAAACCCCAACGCCCCAGGAGAAAACAATATGACTCTGCGTAAATTCGCAGGGCTAGGAGCCCTGTTGTCCCTCGTAATGCCCAGCCTGGCCATGGCGGCAGACGAAGTGGCGGCCCCAGTCCTCAATTCCGGCGACACCGCCTGGATGCTGACCTCGACAGCCCTCGTGCTGTTCATGACCATTCCCGGCCTCGCGCTGTTCTACGGCGGCATGGTTCGCTCCAAAAACATTCTTTCCGTGATGATGCAGTGCTTTGCCATTACCGGTCTGATCAGCGTCCTGTGGGTCATTTATGGCTACAGCATCGCGTTCGACACCACCGGCATGGAACAGGGCGTCGTCAACTTCAACTCCTTCTTCGGCGGCATGGGCAAGGCTTTCCTCGCCGGTGTCACCCCCGCCAGCCTGACGGGGCCTGCGGCGTTGTTCCCTGAGGCGGTGTTCATCACCTTCCAGATGACGTTCGCCATCATCACCCCGGCGCTGATCGTCGGTGCCTTCGCTGAGCGGATGAAGTTCTCCGCGATGCTGATCTTCATGGGCATCTGGTTCACTCTGGTTTATGCACCGATCGCGCACATGGTCTGGTCCGGCAACGGCGGCCTGATGTGGGACTGGGGCGTGCTCGACTTCGCTGGCGGCACCGTGGTGCACATCAACGCCGGTGTGGCCGGTCTGGTGGCGTGCATCGTGCTCGGCAAGCGCAAAGGCTTCCCGACCACCCCGATGGCCCCGCACAACCTCGGTTACACCCTGATGGGCGCGGCCATGCTGTGGGTTGGCTGGTTCGGCTTCAACGCCGGTTCCGCCGCAGCAGCCAACGGCACTGCCGGCATGGCGATGCTGGTTACCCAGATCGCAACCGCCGCCGCTGCACTGGGCTGGATGTTTGCCGAGTGGATCACTCACGGCAAGCCAAGTGCACTGGGTATCGCCTCTGGTGTGGTCGCCGGTCTGGTTGCAATCACCCCGGCCGCTGGCACCGTGGGCCCGATGGGCGCGCTGGTGATCGGTCTGGCAGCGGGCGTGGTGTGCTTCTTCTGCGCCACCACCCTGAAACGCAAACTCGGTTATGACGATTCCCTGGACGCCTTCGGCGTGCACGGTATCGGCGGTATCCTCGGCGCGATCCTGACCGGTGTGTTCGCCGCACCGTCGCTGGGTGGCTTCGGCACCGTCACCGACATCGCCGCACAAGTCTGGATTCAGTGCAAAGGCGTGGGCTTCACGGTGATCTACACCGCAATCGTCACCTACATCATTCTCAAGGTGCTGGACGCTGTCATGGGTCTGCGTATCACCGAAGAAGAAGAGGCTGTCGGCATCGATCTGGCGCTTCACAACGAACGCGGCTACAACTTGTAAGACGCGCATAAAAAACTTGCCCGGCTTGCCGGGCATTTTTTTGTCTGGAGTTTGTCAGTGTGAGGACTGCTGAAAGGTTTTTTCGTACACGTTTAGTGGTGTTTACGGCGGGCGTTTTTCTGCGGCCAATGGCTTACATGATTGAAGGAATATTAGGGCCTTTGTTTTTTCCCAGAGCGCGCTAGAATGCGCCCCGAACGTGCGGAGAACTGTATGTGGCAACAGACTCTGATTACCCTGCGGGCGAGGCCCCGGGGCTTTCATCTGGTAACGGACGAGTTACTCGCCGGCCTGCCTGAACTCAAGGCGTGTCGGGTCGGTCTGTTGCATTTGTGGCTGCAGCATACCTCGGCGTCGTTGACCATCAACGAGAACGCCGATCCGGCGGTACGTCGCGACTTCGAACGATTTTTCAATCGTCTGATCCCACAAGGAACAGACGGCTATGAGCATAACGACGAAGGCCTGGACGACCTCCCGGCGCACTTCAAGGCCAGCGTGCTTGGCTGTCAGCTCAGTTTGCCGATTTCGGCGGGCCGACTGGCGTTAGGGACCTGGCAAGGCGTTTATCTGGGCGAGCACCGTGATTTTGGCGGTGCCCGTAAAGTCCTCGCCACCGTGCACGGTGAAGAGGCATGAACCGCTGGTCACCAGCGGTTATTGAATTTTTCCGGCAGCCTTCGACAGAGGGCAAAGCTGGGCTATAACTAATCTGCTTTTCGCAAGTCATGAGGTAGAACATGAGCGACGATGATCTGGAAAACGACGACCTCGAAGTAGGCGACGACGACGAAACCGAAGAAGGTCTGGAAGCAGCGGCGGAAGACGTCGCTGAAGACGACGGCGGTGATGCGCCCGTTCCGACCGCCAAAGGCAAAGCCAAGGCAGCGGTATCGGTCGATGAGCTGCCGAGCGTCGAAGCAAAAAACAAGGAACGCGATGCCTTGGCCAAGGCCATGGAAGAGTTCCTGGCCAAGGGCGGCAAGGTGCAGGAAGTGGAGGCCAATGTGGTCGCCGATCCTCCCAAGAAGCCTGACAACAAGTACGGCAGCCGGCCTATCTAAGCGTCTGCCCTTGCTTGCTGAAAAAGCCCGCCGTCGCTGCGGGCTTTTTCATGGGTGATAGATAGGTGGACCGCGTTATCGTTCTTCGCGGGCAAGCCTCGCTCCTACAGGATTTGTGTCGTTCACATAATTGGCGTGCGACACAAATCCTGTAGGAGCGAGGCTTGCCCGCGAAGGCGGCCTCAAAGGTGCTACGAAATTGAATTCCACCGCGCCAACAACGCCGGCAGCTCGGTCAGGCTGCGAATCTCGGCGTCCGGCGCTTTCTGCGCTTCCCACAATTTGCCTTGCGGGTTAAACCAGATCGCCCGCAACCCCGCCTGCTGCGCCCCGGCAATGTCATCACCCGGATGGTCGCCGATATGCACCGCCGTCGCGGCCGTTGCACCGCCACGCTTCAGTGCCTCATGAAACAGGCGTGCGTCCGGTTTGGCGATGCCGATGTCTTCGGCGCACAGCGCAAATTTGAAGTAGTCGGCCAGCCCTAAACGGCGCACATCGGCATTGCCGTTGGTGACGACGCCGAGTGCATAGTGCTTGGCCAGCGTCTCCAGTGTCGGCTCGACTTCCGGGAAGATTTCCAGCTGATGCCGGGCATGCAGAAACACTTCAAAACTCTGATCGGCCAGGTCTGACGCCTGTTCATGGCCGTAACCGGCTTCTTCCAGTGCGTGGAAAAGCACCCGGCGACGCAAGGCGCTGATTCGATGCTTGAGGCCCGGTTCGCTGCCCAGAATGCGCTCGCGAATCCCCCACAAATGCTCCACCGGCACCGCGCCCAGATTCGGTGCATGTTCGGTCAGCCATTCACGCAATACGGCTTCGGCGCTGACGATGACCGGGGCGGTATCCCACAAGGTGTCGTCGAGGTCGAAGGTGATCAATTGGATCGTCATGAATCATCGCCCTTAATGCGTTTGGCCCGTGGATGGGCGCTGTCGTAAACCGTCGCCAGATGCTGGAAGTCCAGGTGGGTGTAGATCTGGGTGGTCTTGATGTCCGAGTGGCCGAGTAATTCCTGCACCGCGCGCAGGTCCTGCGAGGACTCCAGCAGGTGGCTGGCGAAGGAGTGTCGCAACATGTGCGGATGCAGGTTTTGCCCCAGTTCACGCTCACCGGCGGCCTTGACCCGCACCTGAATCGCCCGAGGGCCGAGGCGTCGGCCTTGTTGGCTGACAAACACGGCGTCATCCGCCGGGTTGGTCATGGCGCGCAAAGGCAGCCACAGCTCCAGTGCTTCGCGGGCCTTTTTGCCGACCGGCAACAGGCGCGTCTTGCTGCCTTTGCCGAGCACCTGGACCATGCCGTCGGCCAGGTCCAGTTGATCGAGATTGAGCCCGGTCAGTTCCGAAAGCCGCAAGCCCGAGGAATAGAACAGCTCCAGAATCGCCTGATCCCGACGCGCCAGAAAGTCATCCTCCACCGCACCTTCAAGCAGTTGCAGGGCTCGGTCGGTGTCGAGGGTTTTCGGCAATCGCCGCTCGCCTTTCGGCGGCGCCAGGCCATTGGCCGGATCGTGATCGCAGAGACCTTCGCGGTTCAGATAGTGATAGAGCCCGCGCACGGCCGAGAGCAGGCGCGCGAGGCTGCGCGACGATTGCCCCTGGGAATGCAGGCGGGCGATCAGGCTGCGCAGGCGCTGAATGTCCAGCGCGGCCCAGCTGCCGATGTTCTGTTTGACGCAGAAGCCCAGCACTTTGTCGAGGTCGCGGCGGTAGGCGTACAGCGTATGGGGCGACACCTGCCGCTCACTGCGCAGGTGTTCGCAGTAAGCGTCCAGTTGCCGTTCCACGATCAGCGTACCGAGCGCAGAGAGCTGTTGACCCGTGGCAGCACGCGGCCCATGACTTCGGCGATGTAGCTGAGGAACAGCGTGCCGACCGAGCTTTTGTAGTGCTGCGGATCACGGCTGGCGATGGCCAGGACGCCGAGAATGCCTTGATGGCTGATGGCGACGACAGCGGTCGAGCCGATCTGCTTGCGCTGCTCTTCGCCGAACAGGAAGTCCAGTTCATGCTCGCGCAGGCTGCCGCTGACGCTTTTGTCTTCCGAAAGCAAACCGCCAATGGCCGTTTGCGCGTCGGCGTGGGTCACCCAGCGGCCAACCGGCATCGGGTTGTCGCCCAGCAGGATCAGGCTGACAAAAGGCACCTGAAAGTCCTGACGCAGACTGTCTTCGACGCTGATCACCACATCTTCCAGGCTGGTGGCGTCCATCAGCGCGAGGATCAGGCGGCGGGTCTTGTCGAAGAGACGATCGTTGTCGCGGGCCACGTCCATCAAGTGCGAGAGGCGATGGCGCAGCTCGATATTGCGGTCGCGCAGGATGGTCATCTGGCGCTCGACCAGCGAAATGGTGTCGCCTCGCTGGTGCGGAATGCGCAGGGCCGGGAGCAGTTCTTCGTGCTCGACGAAGAAATCCGGATGAGCCTCCAGGTACGCGGCAATCGCCGCCGCCTCAAGGCTTTCGGAAGGGGATTCGTCGGGCTGTAGGGCGGGAACCTGGGGCTTGTCGGTCATGGGTTTGACTCACTCAAAGACGTACTTGTCCTTCATAAACACGGACTGCCGGGCCGGTCATCAACACCGGTTGGCCAGGGCCTGCCCATTCAATGGACAGACGCCCGCCGGGCAGGTCGATCAATAGCGGCGAATCCATCCACCCCTGGCTGATCGCGGCCACTGCAGCAGCACAGGCGCCGGTGCCGCAGGCCTGGGTTTCCCCGGCGCCACGTTCCCAGACGCGCAGCTGCGCGCGGTTCCGGTCGATGACCTGGAGAAAACCGACATTGACCCGCGCCGGGAAGCGCGGGTGATGTTCGATTTTCGGCCCCAGTTCATGCACCGGTGCGTTGTTGATATCGCTGACCCGCAGCACGGCGTGCGGATTGCCCATCGACACAGCGGCGAGTTCCACCGTGGTGCCGTCGACGTCGAGCGAGTAGCTCGGCGCCTGAGTATCGGCAACGAACGGGATGTCGGCCGGCACCAGGCGCGGTGCGCCCATGTCGACGCTGATCTGGCCGTCACTGCGGATATCCAGCTCGATAATGCCACTTTTGGTTTCGACGCGAATCTGCCGTTTTGCGGTCAGGCGCTTGTCGAGTACGAAGCGGGCGAAACAGCGCGCACCGTTGCCGCACTGTTCCACTTCGGAACCGTCGGAGTTGAAAATCCGATAGCGGAAATCCACGTCCGGGTTGCTCGGCGCTTCGACGATCAGCAACTGGTCGAAACCGATGCCGGTGTGCCGATCGCCCCATTGCTTGGCATGCTTGGGCAGGATGTGCGCGTGCTGGCTGACCAGGTCGAGGACCATGAAGTCATTGCCCAGGCCGTGCATCTTGGTAAAACGCAGCAGCATGGTTTTACTCCGGCAGCAGGCTTTCGCCAGCAAACAACTCGGCTACCGTCTCACGGCGACGCACTTCAAATGCCTGATCACCGTCCACCAACACTTCGGCGGCACGGCCGCGGGTGTTGTAGTTGGAACTCATGACAAACCCGTAGGCGCCGGCCGAATGCACAGCCAGCAGGTCGCCTTCTTCGAGGGCCAGCTGACGATCCTTGGCCAGGAAGTCGCCGGTCTCGCAGATCGGCCCGACGATGTCGTAGGCACGAGCGGCGGTGGCGCGAGGGCGCACGGCGGTGACGTCCATCCAGGCCTGGTACAGCGCCGGGCGGATCAGGTCGTTCATGGCTGCGTCGACGATGGCGAAGTCTTTGTGTTCGGTGTGCTTGAGGTATTCGACCTGAGTCAGCAGCACGCCAGCGTTGGCGACAATGAAGCGGCCCGGCTCGAACACCAGCGCCAGGTCACGACCGTCGAGACGCTCGCGCACGGCTTTGATGTAGTCGGCAGCCAGCGGCGGCTCTTCATCGCGATAACGCACGCCCAAGCCACCACCGAGATCGATGTGGCGCAGGTAGATGCCGCAATCGCCTAGGCGGTCGACCAGGCCCAGCAGGCGGTCGAGGGCATCGATGAACGGCGGCAGGGTGGTCAGTTGCGAACCGATGTGGCAATCGACGCCGACCACTTCCAGGTTCGGCAGCTGCGCGGCACGCACGTACACGTCTTCGGCGTCGGCAATGGCGATGCCGAACTTGTTCTCTTTGAGACCGGTGGAAATGTACGGGTGCGTGCCGGCATCGACGTCCGGGTTCACACGCAGCGAGATCGGTGCGCGAACGCCCAGCTCGGCGGCGACGATTTGCAGGCGTTCCAGCTCATCGGTGGACTCGACGTTGAAGCAGTGCACGCCGACTTCCAGGGCGCGACGCATGTCGTCACGGGTCTTGCCGACACCGGAGAACACGATCTTGTCGGCGCTGCCGCCGGCGGCCAGTACGCGTTCCAGCTCGCCACGGGAGACGATGTCAAAACCGGCACCCAATCGCGCCAGGACATTCAGCACACCCAGGTTGGAGTTGGCCTTGACCGCGAAGCAGACCAGGTGCGGCATGCCGGCCAGTGCATCGGCATACGCCAGGTACTGGGCTTCGATGTGGGCACGGGAGTAGACGTAAGTCGGGGTGCCAAAGCGTTCGGCGATGGCGGACAGGGCAACCCCTTCCGCGAACAGCTCGCCGTCACGGTAGTTAAAAGCGTCCATGGCGTTCCCTTATTGGTAGACGTC
The DNA here is from genome assembly GCF_019946675.1 of Pseudomonas sp. BF-B-15. Lineage (NCBI taxonomy): Bacteria > Pseudomonadati > Pseudomonadota > Gammaproteobacteria > Pseudomonadales > Pseudomonadaceae > Pseudomonas > Pseudomonas sp. BF-B-15. The sequence continues at coordinate 26,561 of NZ_JAGYFZ010000034.1, read as the reverse complement.
GTGCTTGTGTGCTTTCGACGGCTGCTTTTGCGAGGACTGGGCCTGCTCGGCAGGGTCCTGGGAATCGTCAGGCAGGTACAGCGGACCTTTTTGACCACAGGCCGACAATAAACAAGCAACCGCGACGAGCGCAGCAAAGGAAGAGATCAGGCGCTTCATGGCGAAATCCTTGAAAATGCGTTAATTGCGCCGGAGTATACCGGCCACCCGGCAGCTTGCCTATGCGACCAGGGTCCCGTCCGGCGGGGCTTCGCATGAAGCCGGCTAGCAAGGTGCAATCCCTGTGGGAGCGAGCCTGCTCGCGATGGCGGTGTGTCAGGTGACGATGATGTTGAATGTGCCGGCCTCTTCGCGGGCAAGCCCGCTCCCACAGGTGTACCTAAATCGGCCCTTGGTCGTTATCCTTTGCAATCACCGGGGCTCGCCCGTATCTTGCGGCGCTTGAGCCTGATCAGACACTTTTTGAGGTTGCCGTAATGAGTTTGTCCGAAGCGCGTTTCCACGATCTGGTCGATGCCACCCAGCAAACCCTGGAGGACATCTTTGACGACAGCGACCTGGATATCGATCTGGAGAGCTCGGCCGGTGTGCTCACCGTCAAGTTCGAAAACGGCACTCAGTTGATCTTCAGCCGCCAGGAACCCCTGCGTCAGCTGTGGCTGGCGGCGGTGTCGGGTGGCTTCCACTTCGACTACGACGAAGAGAGCGAGCGCTGGATGTGCGACAAGAGCGAAGAGCAGCTCGGCGAGATGCTTGAGCGCATTGTCCAGCAACAGGCCGGCGCTGAATTCGATTTCGAAGGTCTGTGAGATCGTGACCCAGCCGGCCCCTGTTCGACCGCCCAAGCCGCTTTACAGCAATGTCAGCCCGGCGGTGCCTTCGCCGTGCAGCGGCGTGTGTCGGCTGGATGAGCAGAAGGTCTGCCTGGGGTGTTTTCGCCATGTCGAAGACATCCGCGAATGGCGCTCGGCCGATGATGAGCGCCGGCGGGTCATCTGCGCGCAGGCTATACAACGCAAATCCTTGGCTTGATGCACAGACCTGTAGGAGCAGAGCTTGCTCGCGAAGGCGGCGCATCAGTCGATACCCATGTTGGCTGACACGCCGCCTTCGCGAGCAAGCTCTGCTCCTACAGGTTTCATCGGCGTTACCGAAAAATAGGGTCCATCGCGCCCTGCTTGTATATTTTTTGAGCTGTGATAGTGTCCAGAAACGCCTCAACCCATCGAGGCTCGTGAAAACCCCGCCTTTTTCTGGCGGGGTTTTGCTTTTTCTGTGCAGAAGAAAGGAGTCTGCCTCTATCATGACCGCACCTTCCATCACCCTTACTCGTCTGGACGTTCAACGTCTGGAACGCCTGATCGACAGCCTGGACGACACGCTGCCGGGCGTTATCGCGCTGCAAACCGAACTGGATCGCGCCGATACCGTGGTCGGTCACGATGAAGTGCCCGCCGATGTCGTGACCATGAATTCCAGAGTGCATTGCCGCGAAGAAAGCAGCGGCAAGGACTATCACCTGACGTTGGTGTACCCCAAGGATGCCAACGCGGACGAAGGCAAGATCTCCATTCTGGCGCCTGTCGGTAGCGCACTGCTGGGCCTGAAGGTTGGCCAGCACATCGATTGGCCCGCTCCGGGCGGCAAAACCCTCAAGCTGACCCTGCTTGAAGTCGAATCGCAGCCAGCCAATGGCGGCCCCTTCCCGGAATAACTTGCCTCAGACCAGCTCGAGCGCGTCATTCAATGCGCGCTCCAGATCGGCCTTGTAGCGCAGGTACAAATTGCTTGAGCTCTGACCATCACCGAGCAGGCCCGACAGGTCCAGGTCGGTGATGTAGCAGCGATAGCGTTCGGTTTCACGGCGCTGCTCGACGATTTCCCGGGCGACCACACTGAACAGTTGGTCGCCATGCTCCAGCTCTGAAAATTCCCGCTGATTGCAATACAACGTGACTTGCACCTTGCCCGGTGCGGCCTTGCCGACGATCGCCTGCACATCATAGAACGGCTTGTTGACCGGAGTTTGCGGCGCGAGTCGGGCTTCGACCCGCCGAGCTCGTCCGGGACCCGACGGCAGCAGTTGGTAATACAGCGTGTCGAGGCTCAGTGGCTGGGAGGCGTCCATCGGCAGCAAGGCATCGCGTCGGTACTGGATCGATTGCAGGAAGCGTTGCAACGGCACCAGCAGGCTTTGTTCGTCGTGATAGGGTAAGCGCTGCTGCCACAAGGCATTGAATTCATCCAGCACGTACAGATCGGCCTGGTCATCGTGAGTCCGGTAGAACACCTGAATGCACTCGGGCTGACCCATGGGCAGAATCAGTGCCAGGTCCTGATCCTCAAGCGCCATTGGGTCCAGGTGCAGCGGGCTGTAGCTCGCCAGCTCTTCGCCGAGGTAGTCGAACAGCGCCGGCAGGGTGGCGAGGGCGACGTGATTGACCTGCCCCGGCACCAATTCCAGCACGTGATAATGCTGCTGGACCTGAATCAGGTAGCGATGATTGAGTTTGCTCAGCAGCAGGTTCTGCGCGGTGTCGATCACTTCCTCGACCCGTTGCGCAATGAACTGCGCGCGGTTGTGGCAGAAGCAACGCACCCGCAACTTGGGTTGCTGTGGGCCGTTCGGCAGGTTGTTGAGGTAATCGCGCAGGCAGTCGAGCAGGGCGTGAGGGCCGTCGAAGCGATTGACCGAGACCTCGTTCCAGCTGTTGAGCGTGACCTGATCCAGGGTCAACACCAGGTTCTCGCGGACCCCGGCGTAACTCAGCGAGTCAGTGCGCTCGGTGGTCATCAGAATGTTCAGGTCGCGGTGATGCTTGAGCGGATCGACGCCGACGTTCACCAGAATCAGCACTTCGCTCGGCACGCTGGCGCGCAGCAGCGGTTCTTCGGCGACCGTGGGCAGGGGCAGGGCGATGCTCTGTTGCAGGCTGCCGAGCAGGTTGAACAGTTCGAATTCGCTCAGGTCACTGTCGCCGGGATGCAGCGCCAGGCGCGTGCTGCTATCGATCACGCCGTTGCGATGGCACCAGGTCAGCAGTTCCAGCAATTGGCGGCTGCGCTTGATCGGTGCGAAATGCTCCCACTCGAGGGCGGTCAGGCTGCCGTTGTACAAGCCCCACTGGGTTTGCCCCGATTCTTTCTTGTCTGGCGCATGTACCAGGGTCAGGGTGTCTTCGGCCAGGTCCGGGGCGATGCCCGGGTTGATGAACTCGACTTTGTCGGCCTTGCGCTCGAACGCTGCGTACAGGCGTCGGCCCAGTACGTTGAGGTCGCGCTTGTTGATCAGGCTGACGGTCTGTTCGCTGCGGGCGAACTCGGTCAGGAAGCGGTAGCTGTAATTCAGTTCGTTGACCAACGCCCGGCGCTCGGAACTGACCTGACGGACTTTCCATTGGCTACGACTATCAAGCAGCGCCAGTTGACGCTGATCCCAATGCCATTCGTGGGCCAGGCGTTCCAGCAACGAGCGCTGCCAGCTCTGGGTGCGGCTGCTGCCAGTGAGTTTACGATTGACCTTCAGGTACAGCGCGCGCCGCACCAGCTCCAGGCGCTCCGATTCGCCACGGGCGGTGAGGTATTCCTCGATTCGCCGGTAAACCACGACGTACGGGTCCAGCTCATCGAGGTCGAGCTGGTTGGCGAACACCGCTTGTTTGAAACGCAGGCTCAGGCATTGAACCTTGGGGTGTTCGCTGGCGTAGACCTCGGTCAGCAACAGCTTGAGCACCGACTTGTAGGGTGACTCGATCCCTTTGAATAACTGCCAGAGCCCGGCACCGATGAATTCGCCGGGCGGGATGTACGCCAGGTGCCCAAGGTCCAGGGTTTCGTCGGCACGGATGAAGCGTTTGGACAGCAGCGTGTGGGTGTAGCGGTCGTACGCGGCCTCTTCGTACACCGGCACCAGCCACCAGATGGGCGTGCGGCCGGCCAGCCAGATTGCAGTGCGGTAGAACTCGTCCAGCAGCAGGTAATGCTGGGTGGTGCCGCAGTCTTCCGAACTCAGTTGATTGTCCCGCTCGCCGAGCACGAAGCGGGCCGGGTCGATCAGGAAAAAATGCGCCTCGGCGCCCTGGCTCGCGGCCCAGGTTTCGAGCAACTGGCACTTTTTACGCAGCTCGTTGAGTTCGCTTTCGCTCAAGTCCGGTGCGTGACAGACCCACACGTCCATGTCGCTTTGATCGGCCTGCGCCAGGGTGCCGAGGCTGCCCATCAGGAACAGGCCGTGAATCGGTCGCGGTGGATTGCTGCCGTGGCGCGGCTTGTATGAAAACGAGCGGGTCAGGCGCTGGGCTTCGGCCAGGGCGTTGGCGTCAGGCTCGAAGTTCGACAGCCCGGCGGGGGTGCTTCCGGAAACGTAACCCGGCAACAGCGGATGATTGACGTGGAAAAACAGCGGCAGCAGGGTCAACACCCCTTGCTGACGGGTCGACAGCCCTTCCATGGCCCGCGCCATGCGGCCCTCGTTGAGCTTTAGAAAACGTGCGCGCAACTGACCGAGAACCTTGCGGTCGATTCCCTCGTCCAGATCGGGGCGGATTTCATGGGTGCGGGTCATGTCAGCTCAAACCGGCTCGCAGGGCTCGGACGTGGAGGATCTCAGGATGAGGGGCAGTTTAGCGCCTCGGCCCCGGGATATTCAGGCTGATTTTGTTTTTTTGGCGTCAGATTTCTATCGTTGGGCGACAGTTCGTATCGAAGAGTGCCCGCGGAAATCCCGTAGCGGGGGTTTCCGTGGGCGATACGGTGGGTCAGGCTGTTTCCTGGACGCTCAGAATGGTGAGAACGGTTTGCACACTTTGCGCGGCATCACGACCCAGGCTGGTCAGATAACCGCCATCGGGTTGGTCAATCAGTTCTTTTTCGAACAGGCGTTGAGCGGCAGCTATGGCTTTCGGGGCAGCGGTCTGATGAATTTTCAAACCTTCCTGGGAACTGTCCAGGTTGAAGAGTGCGAGGATTTCCAGTTCGGCAACCAACTCAGGGGTAAGCGACATAAGGACTCCAGACTTTCTAGGAATTGGACGACAGCGCCCCTAAGGTGATCCCACTCGCGCGGCATGTCCAGTGCTCACGACAGGGTTTTTTCTCTTCGGGAAGCATTCCCCGACAGCGGGGTGCGTACCAGTGTAGTCAGGGTCTGGGGGAAAGGCCTGGGGATTGTTTGTAGGAGCGAGGCTCGCCCGCGAAGAACGGTAACGCGGTGTTTCAGAGGGACCGCGGTGGATCTTTCGCGGGCAAGCCTCGCTCCTACACTAAGCGGGGGACTACTTCTTTTCCGGCGGCAATTCCGGCAAGGCACGCAGTGCCGCTTCGTACCATTCGGTGTTGAACGCGCGGTCTTCTTCGAGGATCGCGTCGATTTCTACCGCTAAAACGTGAGCCATCAGATTGAGGATTTCCTCACGCTCGTAACCCACCAGGGTCAACTTGTTGAAGGTCGCCTTGGCGGCTGGCGGGTTGTCGCTCTCGATCTGGTTTTCGATCGCTTCGATCAGGGTATTTTCGGTGAATTCTTCTTCGTCGCTATCGATGTCGGTTGGCTCGCTCATGGCAGGCTCCTCAAGTTAAGGCGGGCAGTTTACCTGCATTCAGCGCTGTGATGCTGCTGGCGAGAAACCCCCGGGCGTTCTATAAACAGGCACTGCCAACCCCGCACGGCCTGGAGGCTTCGTGATGCTCAAGCTTTATGGATTTTCCGTCAGTAACTACTACAACATGGTGAAACTGGCGTTGCTGGAGAAAGGACTGCCGTTCGAGGAAGTGCCGTTTTATGCGGGGCAGAGCCCTGAGGCGCTGGCCATCAGCCCGCGTGGCAAGGTGCCGGTGCTGCGCGTCGAGCAAGGGTTTGTCAACGAAACGTCGGTGATTCTCGAGTACATCGAGCAGAGCCAGAAAGGCACGCCGCTGCTGCCGAGCGATCCCTTCGAGCGCGCACAGGTCCTGGCGCTGGCCAAGGAAATCGAGCTGTACATCGAGCTGCCGGCTCGTGCCTGTTATGGCGAAGCATTTTTCGGCTCGCCTTTACCCGACGCCATCAAGGACAAGACCAAAGCCGAGTTGCTGCTGGGTTTTGCCTCGCTTGAACGGCACGGCAAGTTTGCCCCTTATGTTGCAGGCGATAGCCTGAGCATTGCGGATTTGTACTTCCTGTACAGCGTGCCGCTGGCCTGTGCGGTGGGCCACAAGTTGTTTGGTATTGACCTGTTGGCAGACATGCCAGCGGCCAAGGCATTGCTCGAGCGCCTGGAGCAGAACCCGAACGTGCAGCGGGTTGCGGCGGACAAGGATGCGGCGATGCCAGCGTTCCTGGCGATGGTGGCGTCCAAGAAATAAAGAAGTGGCGGCCATTGTGTGTCAGAAGATTCGCAATCTTTTGTCCCATATGGCCGTCGCCCTTGTCCGACGGGCCGTTCAGGCATTTGCGTCTTACGCGGTAATAACCGGGTTCTTCCACGGCCCCGGGTATTGGTTACTTTGAGCATCGATCGTTTCCGATCAGGAAACCTCCACGGTCAAGGAGACCCGACGATGCTCAAACTGTATGGCTTTGCCGCCAGCAATTATTTCAACATGGTCAAACTGGCACTCCTGGAGAAAGGCGTGCCGTTTGAAACGGTTCCGTTTCATGGATGCCAGAACCCGGACATCCTGGCGGTCAGCCCACGCGGGAAAGTGCCGGTACTGGAAACCGAACAAGGGTTCTTGAGCGAAACGGACGCGATCCTCGATTTCATCGAAGAGACTCAACCGGGCATTTCACTGTTGCCGCAAACGCCGTTTGAAAGGGCAGGCGTTCGAGCCATGGCCAAGGAGATCGAGTTGTATATCGAACTGCCGGCGCGAGTCTGTTATGTCGAGGTGTTCTTTGGTGGCAGGCCGACCCCCGAGGCGCTGAAGGCCAAATCCGAGCGAGACCTGATCAAGGGATTTGCCGCCCTGAAACACCGGGCGCGGTTTGCACCGTACGTGGCGGGCGAACAGTTCACCCTGGCCGATTTGTACTTTCTTTACAGCGTCGATCTGGCTGTTGACGTCGGAAAGCGTTTGTTCAACGTCGATTTCCTCGACGACATGCCCGGCGCCAAAGCGTTGCTGGAGCGCCTGGCGGATAACCCGAATGTACAAAAAGTCGCCGCTGACCGGCTGGCCGAGGCGCCTGCCTTTTTGCAGCGGGTGGGAGCCGTTGGGCGCGCGACAGCCTGAGCATAAAAAAGCTCGATGGCCGTTCAGCCATCGAGCTCAGGTGTTACAGAGACCGTTTAACGGCTGGCGAGCAACGCCTGGCCGCGAGCCACCGCCTGCTTGACCTGCGCCGGAGCGGTCCCGCCGATGTGGTCACGGGCGTTCACCGAACCTTCGAGGGTCAGCACGGCGAACACGTCCTGATCGATCTGGTCGCTGAACTTGCGCAGCTCTTCCAGGCTCATTTCCGCCAGGTCTTTACCGCTTTCCACGCCGTACTTCACGGCATGGCCAACGATTTCGTGGCAGTCACGGAACGGCAGGCCACGACGCACCAGATAGTCGGCCAGGTCGGTGGCGGTGGAGAAACCGCGCAGCGCCGCTTCGCGCATCATTGCGTGCTTGGGTTTGATCGCCGGGATCATGTCGGCAAAGGCCCGCAGCGAGTCGCGCAGGGTGTCGGCGGCGTCGAACAGTGGTTCCTTGTCTTCCTGGTTGTCCTTGTTGTAGGCCAAAGGCTGGCCTTTCATCAGGGTCAGCAGGCCCATCAGTGCACCGAATACGCGGCCGGTCTTGCCGCGAACCAGTTCCGGCACGTCCGGGTTTTTCTTTTGCGGCATGATCGAGCTGCCGGTGCAGAAACGGTCCGGCAGATCGATGAACTGGAACTGGGCGCTGGTCCACAGCACCAGCTCTTCGGAGAAACGCGACAAGTGCATCATCGCGATGCTCGCGGCCGAGCAGAACTCGATGGCGAAGTCACGATCGGACACGTTGTCCAGCGAGTTGCCGCCCACGGCGTCGAAGCCCAGCAGTTGCGCGGTGTATTCGCGGTCGATCGGGTACGTGGTGCCCGCCAGCGCGGCACTGCCCAACGGCATGCGGTTGGTGCGCTTGCGGCAGTCGACCAGACGCTCGTAGTCGCGACTGAGCATTTCGAACCAGGCCAGCATGTGGTGCCCAAAGGTCACCGGCTGCGCGGTTTGCAGGTGAGTGAAGCCCGGCATGATGCTGCCGGCTTCGCGCTCGGCCTGTTCCAGCAAGCCTTTTTGCAGGCGGGTGATTTCGCCCAGGATCAGGTCGATCTCGTCACGCAGCCACAGGCGAATGTCGGTGGCGACCTGGTCGTTACGGCTGCGGCCGGTGTGCAGCTTTTTACCGGTCACGCCGATGCGGTCGGTCAGACGCGCCTCGATGTTCATGTGCACGTCTTCGAGGTCGATGCGCCAGTCGAACTGGCCGGCCTCGATTTCACCCTGGATGGTCTTCAGGCCATCGGTGATGCTGTCGCGCTCGGCATCAGTCAGCACGCCGACCTTGGCCAGCATGGTGGCGTGGGCGATCGAGCCCATGATGTCGTGGCGATACAGGCGCTGGTCGAAAGTGACGGAGGCGGTGAAGCGGGCGACGAAGGCGTCGACGGGTTCACTGAAGCGGCCGCCCCAGGACTGATTGGTCTTGTCAGTGCTCATGAATTCGCTCGTATCGGCTGAAGAAAGATGGCGTTGAAAGCTGCGGCGGATAATAACAGGGTTGCCAATCCTGTCGCTGACACTGGTCGATACGTTTTTTTCTCATGCGTCGACCCATACTCAAGGCAGGCATTGTGGAAATTGCGCAACGATATTTTTCAATTGAGCAATAACGTGCCGGCAACCGTCTACAGTTGGACAGTAGGATCAGCGCACTTCCTGGCGCTGCAGCGGACGATAAGAAGAGGGGGTGTTCATATTGTGTATCAGCAAACCCTACGGCGATGCCTCGCCAACCGCCAATTGCCCGGCAAATAAAAATTTAGCAGTCGGACGGGCGGCACTTTTTGGCCCTCGCGCTAGTCTTAGCGTGGATCGCGGTGACAGACGTCACTTCACCTGTCTACGCTATCCTTGTGCGAGACTCACGCAGGAATCCAGCGCAATATGAATGTCCTGATCGTTGATGACGAACCCCTTGCCCGCGAGCGCCTGAGCCGAATGGTCGGCGAACTCGAGGGATACAGTGTCCTGGAGCCGAGCGCCACGAACGGCGAAGAAGCGTTGGCACTGATCGACAGCCACAAACCGGATATCGTGCTGCTCGATATCCGCATGCCGGGCCTCGATGGCCTGCAAGTGGCTGCACGATTGTGCGAACGCGAAACCCCGCCCGCCGTGGTGTTTTGCACAGGTCCCGATGAATTTGCCGTGGAAGCCTTACAGGCCAGCGCCGTAGGCTATCTGGTGAAACCTGTGCGTACAGAACAATTGCATGACGCGTTGAAAAAAGCCGAACGCCCCAATCGCGTCCAGCTCGCGGCTTTGACCCGTCCCGCCGCCGAAACCGGCAGCGGCCCGCGCAGCCATATCAGCGCCCGTACCCGTAAAGGTATTGAACTGATCCCGTTGGGGCAGGTGGTCTACTTCATTGCGGATCACAAATACGTGACCTTGCGCCATGAAGGCGGCGAAGTGCTGCTGGATGAGCCGCTCAAGGCCCTTGAGGATGAATTCGGTGACCGTTTCGTGCGGATCCACCGCAACGCCCTGGTCGCCCGCGAACGCATCGAACGCCTGCAACGCACGCCACTGGGGCATTTTCAGCTGTTCCTCAAAGGCCTGAACGGTGACGCTCTGATCGTCAGCCGACGCCATGTGGCCGGTGTGCGCAAAATGATGCAACAGCTTTAATTCGCCACCCGCAGGCGAACTTCTCACCCGATTGCCGGACGTCCGGGGCCAGGGAGGCCAGGCAATTCCTGATTCAAGTCAAAGCGGATTTGGTTGAGCTGTTATTATCTGCCGTATCTATTCAGTACGGATTGATCCATGTCCTCTCGCGAAATCCGCATCGCCACCCGCAAAAGTGCTCTCGCCCTGTGGCAGGCCGAATACGTCAAAGCCCGTCTGGAAGAGGCCCATCCAGGTCTGCTCGTGACGTTGGTGCCCATGGTCAGTCGTGGCGACAAGCTGCTCGACTCGCCGCTGTCGAAAATCGGCGGCAAGGGCCTGTTCGTCAAGGAGCTGGAAACCGCGCTGCTGGAAAATGAAGCCGACATCGCCGTGCATTCCATGAAAGACGTGCCGATGGACTTCCCGGAAGGCCTCGGTCTGTTCTGCATCTGCGAGCGAGAAGACCCGCGCGATGCCTTCGTCTCCAATACCTATGCCAGCCTGGACGAATTGCCGTCAGGCAGCATCGTCGGCACCTCCAGCCTGCGCCGTCAGGCTCAGTTGCTGACCCGTCGCCCGGACCTGGAAATCCGCTTCCTGCGCGGTAACGTCAACACGCGCCTGGCCAAGCTCGATGCCGGCGAATACGACGCCATCATCCTCGCGGCGGCCGGCCTGATTCGACTGGGCTTCGAGGATCGCATCACCTCGGCGATCAGCGTCGATGACAGCCTGCCGGCCGGGGGCCAGGGTGCCGTAGGCATCGAATGCCGCTCCGCCGACCGCGAAATTCACGCCTTGCTCGCGCCGCTGCACCATCAGGACACCGCCACCCGTGTCACCGCCGAACGTGCCCTCAACAAACATCTGAATGGCGGTTGCCAAGTGCCGATCGCCTGCTACGCCGTGCTGGAAGGCGAGCAGATCTGGTTGCGTGGCCTGGTGGGCGATCCGAGCGGCGGTCTGCTGCTCAGCGCCGAAGCCCGTGCGCCGCGCGGCGATGCCGAAGCACTGGGTGTGCGAGTGGCCGAAGACCTCCTGAGCCAGGGTGCCAACGACATTCTGAAAGCGGTCTACGGTGAGGCAGGTCACGAGTGACGGGCTGGCGCCTGCTGCTGACGCGTCCGGCGGATGAGTCGGCGGCGCTGAGCGCTGTGTTGGCCGAAGTGGGGATTTTCAGCAGCAGTTTGCCGCTTTTGGAAATTGAACCGATTCCGGCCTCTGCCACAATGCGCCTGGTGATTCAGGATCTGGATCGTTATTGCGCCGTGATCGTGGTCAGCAAGCCCGCCGCCAGAATCGCGGTGGACCTGGTCGACCAGTACTGGCCGCAAGCACCGCGCCTGAAGTGGTTCAGCGTAGGCGCGGCGACGGCGCAGATCCTTGATGAACACGGGTTGGACGTGAGTTTCCCGGCCGAGGGTGATGACAGCGAAGCCTTGCTGGAGCTTGCGTCGTTGCGCGAGGCTGTCGAGCAGCCTGATCCACGGGTGCTGATCCTGCGTGGGGAGGGTGGCCGCGAGTTGCTCGCTGAGCGTTTGCGCGAGCTTGGTGCTAGTGTCGACTATCTGGAGTTGTATCGCCGCAAGCTTCCACAGTATCCGCCGGCAACACTGCCTGAGCGGATCAAGGCGGAACGCTTGAACGGGCTGGTGGTCAGCAGTGGACAGGGTTTTGAGCATCTGTATCAATTGGCCGGCGATGCCTGGCCACAGTTGGCGCAGTTGCCGTTGTTTGTACCAAGCCCCAGGGTCGCCGAGCTGGCACGTGCCGCCGGGGCCCAAACAGTTGTGGATTGTCGTGGCGCGAGTGCCACGGCTTTGCTGACGGTGTTACGGGAGCATCCCGAACCCGTTCTCTAATGCAAAGGATGGATACGTGAGCGAAACAGCCTTGCCTAAAGATGACTCCCGGCCATTGATCGATGCGCCGGTAGATGCACCGGTAGAAAGTGCGCCACCTGCTGCAGAGCAGCGCCGAGGCAATGGGCTGGCAATCGTCGCGCTGTTGCTGGGCGCCGCCGGTGTGGCGGTGGGCGGTTGGGGTGTCTGGCAGGTGCGTCACCTGCAAGCCAATACGCAGGAGCAGTTGAGTCAGGTGCAGGCGTTGAACGATCAGGCGCAAAGCCTGAAGCTCAACGAGCAGCGCCTTAGCGCACGCCTTGAGCAAATGCCTGCCGCCGAAGAACTCGATGCCCGCAGCCGTCTGGTGATCCAGCTGCAAGGCGATCAGCAGCGCTTGAATCAACGCCTGGAAACCGTCCTCGGCGCCAGCCGCAAGGACTGGCGCCTGGCTGAGGCCGAACACTTGCTGCGCCTGGCCAGCCTGCGTCTTTCGGCGTTGCAGGACATCAACAGCGCTCAGGCCCTGGTGCAGGGCGCCGACGAAATTCTTCGCGAACAGAACGATCCGGGTTCCTTCGCCGCTCGCGAGCAAGTGGCGAAAACCCTGGTCGCCTTGCGCAGTACCGAACAGCCGGATCGCACCGGCCTGTTCCTGCGACTGGGTGCGCTGCGCGATCAGGTGGTCAGCCTCACCGAGCTGGCTCCCGAGTACAAGGACCGGGGCGATTCGCTGCTGGGCCTGACCGCCGATGGCGACGGCGCCAGTCGTTGGGCGCAGTGGTGGGATCAGATCTCGCGTTACATCCGTATCGATTTCAATGCCGATAAAAATGTCCGTCCGCTGCTGGCAGGGCAGAGCCTGAGCCAGGTGCGCCTGGCCTTGAGCCTGGCGCTGGAACAGGCGCAGTGGGCGGCGCTCAATGGTCAGGCTGCGGTCTACACCCAGGCGCTGGCCGAGGCGCGGGACGTGCTCAAGGGTAATTTCAACCCGGACAACCCGCAGAGCAAAGTGATGCTCGAGCAGGTTGGCGAACTGAGCAAGCAGCCGGTCACCGTGGTCACGCCGGACCTGACCGGCACGCTGAGCGCGGTTCAGGGCTATCTCGAGCGACGTAATGTCAACGCCGAGGACTCGATCAAACCCATGGCCAAACCTGCCGCAAGCACCGCGCAGGAGGCCACGCCATGAAACGCCTCTATGTGATCGTGTTTCTGGCCATCGCCGTTGCCGCCGCGCTGGGACTGGCGATTGCCGAACATGCCGGCTACGTGCTGATCGCCTACAAGAGCTTTCGTTTCGAATCGAGCCTGTGGGCCACCCTGGCGCTGGTGGCGGTGCTGTGGCTGGTGTTCTGGGGCATCAAGGCGTTGATCGAATTGGTGACGACCTCCAGTGGCGTGGTCAACCCATGGTCGCGGCGCAATCGCAGTCGTCGGGTGCAAGTGGCGATCGAGCACGGTCAGCTGGATTTGGCTGAGGGTCGCTGGGCCAGCGCGCAGCGTCATCTGCATCGCGCCGCCGAAGCCGAGCGCCAGCCGCTGCTTTACTACCTCGGCGCTGCCCGCGCGGCGAACGAACAAGGTCATTACGAAGAAAGCGACAACCTGCTGGAGCGCGCACTGGAGCGACAGCCTCAGGCCGAGTTGGCGATTGCCCTGAGTCACGCCCAATTGCAGACCGACCGTGGCGACACCGACGGCGCCCTGTCGACGTTGCAGGCGATGCATGAGCGTCACCCTCACAACGTACAGACCTTGCGCCAGTTGCAACGCTTGCATCAGCAGCGCGGCGACTGGTCAGCGGTGATTCGCCTGCTGCCGGAGCTGCGCAAGGACAAGGTCCTGCCGGCGGCCGAGCTGGCCGAACTTGAGCGCCGGGCCTGGGGCGAAAACCTGTCCCTGGCTGCGCGTCAGGAAGAAGACGGGACGGTGGGTTTGCAATCGCTCAACCGCGCTTGGCAACAACTCACCTCGGCTCAGCGCCAGGAGCCGCAACTGGTATTGGCGTATGCCGAGCAACTTCGGCAACTGGGCGCGCAGGTTGAGGCCGAAGAGGTCCTGCGAACGGCGCTCAAGCGCAACTACGACAGCCATCTGGCACGCCTTTACGGGCTGGTTCGCGGCAGTGACTCTGCGCGTCAATTGCAGACCGCCGAGGGCTGGCTCAAGGATCATCCGGCTGACCCGAGCCTGTTACTGACCCTTGGTCGTCTGTGTCTGCAAAACAGTTTGTGGGGCAAGGCCCGGGACTATCTGGAAAGCAGCCTGCGCGTGCAGCGCAACCCGGAAGCCTGTGCCGAGCTGGCTCGGCTGCTGGCGCAACTGGGCGACACCGAGCGCAGCAATCAGCTGTTTCAGGAAGGCCTTGGTTTGCTGGACGAACGCTTGCTGGCCGCGCCGCTACCGGCGCCGGTTCATGCCTGATTGTGTGGCGAGGGGGGCAAGCTCTCTCGCCACGCAGTAGGTGTTGCAGCGACGTTTTCTTACATTCGTAGAGCCTCGACGGCAAAGTCCTACAGAGGACTACACCTGATCCTCTCGCTTCTGTCGGGAATTCCCTACACCTCTGCTGAAGTGTCCTTGCTGGCTTGCCTTGAAAGGCTGCTGCGCTTTCCTCTACCGTAACCACTTGTCTCTACTGGTACGGAAAAGCCATGACGTTGGCCTGCTCACGCTCCTTGTTTTTCATGGTTTTCATTGCCGGCGCGCTGGCGTTGGGCGTTTCCTACTACCTGGAATATGCAGTCGGCCTCAAGCCCTGCGGGCTGTGCCTTTTACAGCGGATTTGCCTGGCGGTGCTCACGGGTGTCTGCCTGATGGCTTCGGTTCATGGCCCCGGACGCTTCGGTTCGTTCTTGTACTGGCTGCTCGGTTTGCTGTGCAGTCTGGCGGGTACGGTGACGGCGTGGCGTCAGGTGTTGTTGCAAGGCGATCCGGTGCAACAGCTGTCAGCGTGCTCGCTCAGCCTGACGGACCCGTTCGCAAGCACCCCCTTGGTTTATGTGGTGCAGCAGATGTTCAAGGGCACGGCCGAATGCGCACAGATTTCCTGGACGCTGTTTGACCTGAGCCTTCCCGAGTGGAGTCTGCTCTTCTTCATCGCCATGACGATCCTGAGTGTTTACCAGTTGCTGCGCGTGGTCTGGATCGCTTGTCAGCGACCGCTCAGCGGCACGTCGTCGCACCGGGCGCTGGTCGGCGATTAAACACTTGTATGAACTTTATCTGCTGCGTACCTTGAAGCCACAGTCGCGCGGGCATAATCTGGCCCGCACGTGTCATTGGAATTATGTTGCTCGAATGACGCTCTGCCTGGCCGACTCTTGATCTTCAAGTGTGCGACAGGTGTAGAGCAGCATGACCCACAAGGGAAGAGAGACCGCCATGCTCGAAAGTTGTCAGAATGCTCAGGAACGCTGGGGTGGAGTGCATCTGCTGATCGATCGCTGGTTGCAGGAACGTCACGAACTGGTTCGGGCCTATGATGATCTCGGCGCCAAGCCTGAGGCGCTGGGTGAGAACCGCAAGCCATTGCAGGAATTCTGCGGCGTGCTGGTCGATTACGTGTCTGCCGGGCACTTCGAGATCTACGAACAGCTGACGGGGGAGGCCAAGGCTTTCAACGACAAGCGTGGTCTGGAACTCGCCGAGACCATCTACCCGCGCATCGACGTCATCACCGAGAAGCTGCTCGCGTTCAACGACCTGTGTGACGCAGGCAAGTGCGTAGCAGAGAAATTCAAAGAGCTGGGTGGCTTGTTGCACGAACGCTTCGAACTGGAAGACTGCCTGATCGAAGTGCTGCACACCGCTCACAAGGAAGAGGATTCGGTTCAGGCCTGAACCCCTTCCTGCCACACCTCAAAACGGTGCGCTTTGCGCGCCGTTTTTCGTTTCCGCTGTTTAGCTGGTGGCGCCGCGCAATTCGACTTCGAATACCAGCGGCGTGAACGGCTCGATCAAGTCGCCGGCACCGTCGGCGCCATAGGCTTGGGCCGATGGAATCACCAGTCGCCACTTCGCACCGACCGGCATGTTTTGCAGCGCGCTGCGCCATCCGCTGATCACGCTGTCGAGACTGAACCATTGCGGTTGAGTGTTCTGATCGAACACGGTGCCGTCGGGAAGACGACCGACGTACAGCACCTGGACCTTGCCATTCGGACCGGCTTTCGCGCCGGTGCCGGGTGTCAGCTCCGTCAGCAATATTCCATCGGCCAGTTCGCGAACGCCGGGTCTGGTTTTTTCTTCGGCGAGAAATCGGTGCTCTTTTTCGAGGGCGGCTTCGCTTTGTGGCGGAGGCGACTGCAAAGCTGTCTGCGCTTCGTGCTCGGTCAGAATCTGTTCGATCTGCTCATCCTTCAGGGCCAGGGGTTTGCCTTGATAGGCTTGCTGCAAACCTTCGACCAGCGCCTGCAGTTGCAGGTCGGGAACCTCCAGGCGCAAGCGTTCGCCGAGGCTCGCGCCCAGGCTGTAAGCGAGATCGTGAGCTTCATTTTCCTGGGTTTTTTCGGCGGCTTGAGCGATGGAAAAAAACACGCACAGCGATAAAAAAAGGTAGCGCGACATGGGCACTCTCCGACCTGAGATGCGGCAGATTATGCCAGTGTGAATGCGTTCGACAGTGAACTTGTTTTGCGTAAGCGCAGAAGATTTTCGATCCGTTGCAACGCGACGCTTTCGATACTGTCAACATGCCCTAGCGGCGGTAGCAGCAGAGGTCTAGTATGAGCCGCACCCACGTCAGCCAGGAGGTAAACCATGTCGGCCACCAAGAAGCCTGTAAATACCCCGTTGCACTTACTCCAACAACTGTCGGGCAGCTTGCTCGAGCATTTGGAAACCGCTTGTTCCCAAGCCTTGGCTGATGCTGAAAAACTGCTCGCCAAACTGGAAAAACAGCGCGGAAAAGCACAAGAGAAATTGCACAAATCCCGCACCAAATTGCAGGACGCTGCGGCGGCCGGCAAAGCCAAGGCACAAGCCAAGGCGAAGGACGGCGTGCAGCAACTCGAAGACGTGCTCGATGCCCTCAAGGATCGTCAGTCCGACACCCGCGCCTACATTCTGCAACTCAAACGCGATGCCCAAGAAAGCCTGAAACTGGCCCAGGGCGTCGGTCGTGTTCAAGAGGCTGTCGCCAAGGCGTTGTCCTTGCGTGCGGCCAAGCCAGCTGCGGCCCCTGCGAAGAAAGCCGCTGCCAAACCGGCTGCTGCAAAAGCACCGGCCAAACCTGCCGCCAAGGCACCTGTGAAAGCGGCGGCTAAACCTGCAGCTAAACCTGCGGCGAAAAAACCAGTCGCTGCCAGCGCTGCTAAACCGGCTGCAAAACCAGCCGCTAAAACTGCTGCTGCCAAACCTGCTGCCAAGCCAGCCGCTGCCAAAACAGCTGCCGCAAAACCGGCTGCAAAAACCACTGCTGCCAAACCGGCCGTAGCGAAAACTGCAGCGGCCAAACCCGCCGCAAAACCGGCAGTTAAAACGGCTGCAAAACCAGCCGCTAAAACTGCTGCTGCGAAGCCTGCTGCCAAGCCAGTCGCCGCTAAAACCGCTGCCAAGCCAGCGGCAAAACCAGTGGCTAAAACTGCTGCTGCGAAACCTGCTGCCAAACCGGCCGCTACCAGGACTGCCGCTGCAAAACCTGCGACTGCAAAACCTGCCGCCGCTGCCAAGCCAGCCACCGCGGCAAAACCTGCCGCAGCGAAACCAGCAGCGAAACCAGCAGCCAAACCTGCCGCTGCCAAGCCGGCTGCAAAACCAGCTGCCAAGCCAGCAGCCAAACCAGCCGTGAAAAAACCGGCCGCTGTTGCCAAGCCGACCCCGGTAATTGCTGCCAAGCCAGCGACACCGGCGCCATCCGCTTCGGCCGCGCCTGCACCAGCAGCCTCCACCTCGACAGTCACCACGGCGCCAACGCCTGTCGCACCGTCGAGCACCAGCTCCACCCCAACCAGCGCTTCCTAAGTGCCGGTTGCCGCGACGCGCAGCTGATGCAGCGCGTCGCGGTCCAGGTGGGCGGCACCCGCCGCCACACCCTCCAGCCAGGCCGATAAATCGGTCGCCTCACACTGCGGCCAATTCAACGCCGCTCGCTCCAGCCGCATCAGCAAATGCCGCTCGGCTTCCAGCTCCAGCGTTTTTACTTGTTCGCGTAACGCATTCAGTTCGGCGTCCTCAGTCGCGACGACTTTCCATCGCATGCGCAAGGCGCGCAGCGGTTGAACAACATCCGCGTCCCAAGGCTGCGCCACGTTGCGAAGCTGCTGAAGTCGATGCTCGTTGCAGGCGACTCCCCGCTGGCCAAGCCACAACCCGCATAGCAACAGGCACACATTCACCCCCGTCGATTGCAGGGTCAGGCACGCGGCTTCAACGCCGGGACGGGCGTAAGTGCCAAGGGAAAAGCTCCACAGGTCAGAGGACATAGTGCTACTCGCGCCAGTTGCGAGCGAAGCTGGTAGACTCCGCCGCCATTATGATTCGACTTCAGAACCTGACTTTACAGCGTGGCCCGCAACGTCTGCTAGAAGACGCCGAGCTGACCCTGCACGCCGGCCACAAAGCCGGCCTCATCGGTGCCAACGGCGCCGGCAAATCGAGCCTGTTCGCCTTGATCCGGGGCGAACTGCACCCGGACTCGGGTGATTGCTTCCTGCCGGCCGACTGGCGCATCGCCCACATGCGCCAGGAGATCGAGACGCTCGAACGCCTGGCGGTCGACTACGTGCTCGATGGCGACCTGCGCCTGCGCGAGGTGCAACGTGACCTCGCCGCGGCCGAAGCCGCCCATGACGGCACCGCTCTGGCCCGCCTGCACTCGGAACTCGACAGCGCCGACGGTTACACCGCCGACGCTCGTGCCCGCAAGCTGCTGGCCGGGCTTGGGTTCACCAATGAGCAGATGGATCGCCAGGTCGGCGATTTCTCCGGTGGCTGGCGGATGCGCCTGAACCTGGCGCAGGCATTGATGTGCCCCTCGGACTTGCTGCTGCTCGACGAACCGACCAACCACTTGGACCTCGACGCCATCATCTGGCTCGAAGAATGGCTGAAAAGTTACCCCGGCACCTTGCTGCTGATTTCCCACGACCGGGATTTTCTCGACGCCGTGGTCGATCACGTGGCCCACGTCGACCAACGCAAGATCACCCTGTATCGCGGTGGTTACAGCGCTTTCGAACGTGCCCGCGCCGAACGTCTGGCCCAGCAACAGCAAGCCTACGAGAAGCAGCAGGCGCAACGTGCGCACATGGAAAGCTACATCGCCCGCTTCAAGGCCCAGGCCACCAAGGCCCGCCAGGCCCAGAGCCGGATCAAGGCGCTGGAGCGGATGGAAGAGTTGTCCGCCGCCCACGTCGATTCGCCGTTCGACTTCGTCTTCCGCGAGTCGACGAAGATTTCCAGCCCGCTGATCGATCTGTCCGATGCCCGTCTGGGCTACGGCGACAAAACCGTGCTGGAGAAGGTCAAGCTGCAACTGACCCCCGGCGCGCGCATCGGTTTGCTCGGCCCCAACGGCGCCGGTAAATCGACCCTGATCAAAAACCTCGCCGGTGAGCTTTCGCCGCTGGCCGGTCGGCTGACCCGTGGCGAGAACACTGTCGTCGGTTACTTCGCCCAGCATCAGCTCGATTCCCTCGACTCGAAGGCCAGCCCGTTGCTGCACTTGCAGCGTCTGGCGCCAACCGAGCGTGAGCAGACGTTGCGCGACTTCCTCGGTGGTTTCGACTTCCGCGGCGCGCGCATCGACGAACCAGTGCTGAACTTCTCCGGTGGCGAGAAGGCACGTCTGGCCCTGGCGTTGATCGCCTGGGAGCGGCCGAACCTGTTGCTGCTCGACGAACCGACCAACCACCTGGACCTGGAAATGCGCCTGGCGCTGACCATGGCCCTGCAGGAATTCAGCGGTGCGGTACTGGTGGTCTCCCACGATCGTCATTTGCTCAAAAGCACCACCGACAATTTCTATCTGGTGGCGGACGGCAAGGTCGAGGAGTTTGATGGCGACCTGGAAGACTACGCCCGTTGGCTGGTCGACTACCGTCAGCGCAACGCCCCGGTCAGCACCACGCCGGTCAATCCGGACAAGACTGACAAGAAGGCCCAGCGTCAGGCCGCCGCTGCGTTGCGTCAGCAACTGGCACCGCACAAGCGTGAGGCTGACAAGCTCGAAGCCGAGCTCGGCAAGCTCCACGAGAAGCTGGCGAAGATCGATACCAGCCTCGGCGACAGCGACATTTACGAGCCGGCGCGCAAGAACGACCTGCGTGATCTGCTGGCCGAGCAAGCCAAGCTGAAAGTGCGTGAAGCCGAACTGGAAGAAGCCTGGATGGAAGCCCTGGAATTGCTGGAAAGCATGCAGGCGGAGCTGGAGGCGCTGTCCTGATGGAGGCGTTCAAGCTGCCGCTGCCGGCGGTGTGGGTCGAGCCGATCTGGCTCGTCGTGCAAATCCTGCTGATTCTGTTGGCCGGTTACTTCACCCAGCGCTTTGTTGCGAAGTGCCTGACACGCCTGGGCGAGCGCTACCCGTTTCCGCCGCAGTTGCTGATGCCGCTGCGGGGCGGCCTGCGCTGGCTGATCATGGGCAGTGCGCTGATTTTCGTGCTGGAACGCCTCGGGGTGTCGGCGACGGTGCTCTGGACCGCACTGTCCGGCTTCGTCGCGGTCGCGGCGGTGGCGTTTTTCGCCATGTGGAGCGTGCTCTCCAATCTGCTCTGCGCGATCCTGATCTTCACCGTCGGCCCGTTTCGCCTCGGCGATGTGGTCGAGTTGGTGGACACCACTGACAAGCCTGGCGTCAAAGGTCGGGTGGTGGCGATCAATCTGCTTTACACCACGTTGATCGAAGCTGAAGAGCTTGGGACCGGCAGTGCGATGGTTCAGGTGCCTAACAGCCTGTTCTTCCAGCGCTCGGTTCGACGCTGGCGTGGTAGTGATGTATTCCCCTCGAACGGGTTCGAAAAGTAAGCCTTTTGCTGCTGACACACCGCTATCGCGAGCAGGCTCGCTCCCACAGTGGATCTATGGCGCTCACATATTTTGTGTTCGCTGAAGATCAAACTGTGGGAGCGAGCCTGCTCGCGATAGGGACTTCAAGTTGTAACATCCCGCAAAAAAATCGGTAGTCATCGGCCCAAAGCCGCATTAGCTTAGACATCTGTTTACGAGTCTGAGTCGAGGTGTGCGATGGAGCTTCAAACATGGCTGGCGTTTTTTGCCGCCTGCTGGGTGATCAGCCTGTCTCCCGGTGCCGGCGCCATTGCGTCGATGTCCAGCGGTCTGCAATACGGTTTCTGGCGCGGTTACTGGAATGCCCTGGGTCTGCAATTGGGCCTGGCGGTGCAGATCGCGATTGTCGGCGCCGGTGTCGGCGCGATCCTCACGGCGTCGGCCAGCGCTTTTTATGCGATCAAATGGTTCGGCGTGGCGTACCTGGTTTATCTCGCGATCAAGCAATGGCGCGCACTGCCCAGCGACATGAGCGATGACGCGGCGGTGCGTCAGATCGGCAAGCCGATGGCCCTGGTGTTCCGCGGTTTCCTGGTCAACATCAGCAACCCCAAGGCCCTGGTGTTCATGCTGGCGGTGTTGCCGCAGTTTATCGACCCGCATGCGCCATTACTGGTTCAATACCTGATCATCGGCGTAACCATGGTCTGCGTTGACCTGATCGTCATGGCCGGTTACACCGGGCTGGCGTCCAAAGTGCTGCGCATGTTGCGCACGCCCAAGCAGCAAAGACGCATGAACCGCACGTTTGCCGGGCTGTTCATTGGCGCTGCGGCGTTTATGGCGACGCTGCGCAAAGCGGCGGTGTAAAACCGCCAGGCACAAAAAAGGCGACCCTTGAGGTCGCCTTTTTCGTTCAAGGGATCAGCGCAAAATGACCGGCTCTGTATCCTCTGGCAGGTTATTGCTCAACGGCGCCTGCTCTTGCTGCTCATTCCCGCTGCCACCCAGTTGTTCGCTCAACTGACGAGCCACATCTTCCCCCAGGGACTTGGACACCTCTCGTACCAACCGTGGGCGACTCTGTGAGATCTTCGCGTCCCGATGGTTCGTCAACTTGGTGTCCTGGCCTTCGCCCATCGCCGTGAAGGCCGAGGTGATTTCGAAGGTTTTGGTGTCGATCAGGCTGAAATCCGCCACCAGGGTCAGTGCCAGCACCGAGGAATAGCTGTTGGTGTTGGGTATCTCGTTGACATCACTGTTGAAGTCTACGTCCGACAAGGTGCCGAACAGTACATAGTCGGCGCCCTCGAAGTTGCCGGCCTTGATCCGCTCGATCACGTCATAGATATCGACTTTGGATTCGGCGGTGTGCGGCTTGCCTTGCACCAGCTGGAACATTCCGGAGCGCAGCATCTGGCCCTTGATGTCGCCGGTGAATTTGCGCAGCTCGGTTTGCTCGATGTAACTGGTTTTGGATTCGAACGAGTCGTAGCTCGAAGAACCGCTGGAGCTGTACTCACCCTCGCGGTAATTGTCCTTGGACGAAACGGTGTGGATGTACTGCTCCACGCGCTCCTCGTATGCCAGGTCGGTTACTGCGACTTTCGGGGCCGCCTGCACGCTGAACGTGCAAGCCAGGGCCATCATCCCAATCCATGCGCGCATTGATTAATGCTCCGTAGTTTTTCGGATCTCTTTTTCGTCCATCCACTCGGCCAGACCGCTTTCAACGTCGATCAATTGCAGGCTGAATTTGTAGAAGACGTCCTTGTACTCGCTGCTGCGCTTGACGATCGAGCTGATCGAACCTTCAAGGCGGTATTTGGCGGCGATCATGTTGCCGATCTTGGACACGGTGGCTTTCTTGTACAGACCGCTCTGGTTTTGCAGCTGGATCTGATCAACCTGGTTCTGCATGTCGGCGTTGTCGCTGGAGAAGCGTGCCGTGCCCGATTTCATCAGTTGGGTCTTGATGGTGGTGGTGATTTCACGGGTGTCGATGTATTCGCTGGTCTTGTTCTTCACGTCGTAGACCTGGACCACCGGGCGTCCACGCAGAATGCCGGACTGGGCGAGAGAGCGGGTCATGGACTCGGCGATGATCTGCAGGTCGGTGGAGCTGAACTCGTTGGTGATGGTTTCCACAGCCTTGGTGTCGCCATAGCTGGTGTTCTTGCTGCCCAGGGTCGGTGGGTGGTTGCTGGCGCAACCACTGGCCAGGAGGGCGATAGCGGCAATAATCGAAAAGCGTACAAACATGGGAATGCTCTCTGAAGCTGAACGAATAGGGTGTTAAGGCGTATTGATTTCCAGGCGGAAATCCACGGCCTTGGGGGTGGGCGCTATGGCCTGAATGTAGCGGGTCTGCTCGCCGTACATCATCTGGCTCTTCCAGGTTTCTTCTTCGGCAACCGGGAAGCCATCAGGGTCGAGCCAGGCAAAGCGGTAGTAGAAGGTCTTGTTGTCGGAGCTGGTGTTGCTCAGCTGTGTATTGACCGTAATGAAGCCGTTTTCCCGGGCGACACGCATGGCGTCGATCTCAATGTCCCTTAGCTTGCCCAAGGCCACGACCTTGCTGGCGGCTGTTGTGGCGCAACCGGCCAACAAGGCCAGGATGACGACAGCGATGAGTTTGAAGCGCATGGGAAGACTCCGTAATTAAAGTTGTTTGAAGCTGGCCACGGCTGTCGGGCTGGCGCTCGGGGTCGCGTGAACGGCCAGGCCGCTGGCGAAGACCTGGTTGCCCACGGCGCGCAGGCTGATGACTTGATAGTGCTGGTCAACGGTGATCTTGAGCACTGTCGTTCCAACCGCGACCTGGTGCTCGCCTTTCTTCAGGCGCAGGCGCACGACATGGGTGTTGTCCGGCAGGGTGCGCCACGTACGGGTATCGGCACCTTCGAGCACGGTTGAACTGTAACCGACTGCCATGCCCGCCAACTGGCTGACTTGTTGGATCTTTTCCTGCGCCACGCCACGGGTAGCCGCACGAACAGTGGTGCGCACAATGATGCCAGGCATGTCGTCACGCAGTGCGCGGCGGGACATGGTGGTAATGCTGTTGAGTTGCGTCAGGGTGAGTTGCTGACCGTCCACGCCAATCTGGGTGAGCGGGGCGGTGGAGGTATCTGGCTTGATGACCGGGAAGGACAGCGGAGCGATCACCACGCCGGCGCTGATCGGCAGAGTCAGTGGCAAGCGGATCGAACCCCGGGCCGGCGCCAGCCCGCTTTGCACGACGATCAGGATGTCGCTGTCTTCGTCCTCGGCACTTTTCTGGTCCAGATCCTTCAATGCCTGCTCCAGCAGCGGAGTGTTCGGGCGCAGTTCGGCTGCTGTGCGGTAACCCGGTGCGGCCAGGCCTTTTTCGCCCAGGGCTTCGTAGACGAAGCCGGCCAGGTAATGGCTGAAGGCACTCTGGTAGCTGTTTTTCAGCCCAACCACTTCAGGTGCGTCGAGGCTGGCGACGGGATAGCCATACAAGTCTTTTAACTCGGTCTTGATGCCTACCTTATCGGCTTCCTCTTCGCTCTTGAGGTATTCCTTGTCGCGCAGGTCGGCGATCACCGCTTCTCGTTCGTGGGTTTTCTTGATCGCGATACGTGCGCCGTCGAAGTCGTTGACGGCCAGCAGATTCAGGGCCATTTGCGTGGTCAGCATGACTTTTTCGTAGTCGTAGCCTTCGTAGCGGCGGACCTTGTCGTTCACCAGGAAGCTGCCGAACTGAGCGAGGTACTTGCCGGCATCGAGTTTGACCGACTCTTCCCATTGACCGACCACGACATCGGCGCTGCTCCAGGCGCTCTGGCTGCCGGACAGATCGCCCTTGGCGCGCAGCAGTTCACCCTTCTCGAAGTAGTAGAGGAGGTCCTTGTCGGCACCGAAGTTGTTCTTTTCCAGCAGGGTCAGCGCCGCATCGATATTGCCGGAAGCCAGCTGCATGTTGGTTTGTGCGAGCTCCGAGTCGTAGTTGCGAAACACCGAACAGCCGGAGAGGAGTGTGACAGCGCTGACCGCAATCACTGCAAGGGCGCGGGAGGCCATAGGTACTTCTTCCGTGAATGGTGATCAGCCGCGCTTGCTGGTCGGGCTTTTTGGACCTATCGGCGCAGACGGGCGTCCTGCCAATTCCTCATAAGCAGAGGAGCTTTGAGTGCCATATCGATCAATTGAAGGCTCGTCATTATAGACAGGGAAGGTGGCGCAGTAATGGCTTTTTGATTGCTGCTAAACATAAAGATGCCATCATCTGGCAAAAACACCATTCGAGGTCTGCGACGGCGTTTCAGACAACAAAGCTTGAGCGAAACTCATTCGAAGTGAACAATGTGTTACTTCGTATTTCCAATTGAGATTCATTCATGACTGCCCCGTCCCGTTTCTTGGCCTGGCTGGTATTGCCGCTGTTTGCCTTGTGCAGTTCCAATCTGCTGGCCGACACCGTAGAAGGTGCGCCGCAAGCGCTGCATTTGCTTGATTACATCGGCGCCGATTACCCGGAGTCGGTCGAGTCCGGCAAAGTCATCAATGAGTCTGAATACCGCGAGCAGCTGGAATTCAGCAAGGTGCTGCAAGGCCTGATCGCCGGCCTGCCGGCCAAGCCGGAAAAAGCGGTGCTGGAGCAGGGTGTCAGCACACTGCGCAAATCCATCGCTGCGCGGCAGGACGGCTCGGACGTTTCCCGTCAGGCACGGCAGCTCGGTGCGAAGCTGGCGGTGGCCTATGAGGTCAGTCAGGCGCCGATCATTACGCCGGACCCAACCCGTGGTGCGTCGATGTACACCCAGCATTGCTCGGTCTGCCATGGCGATGCGGGGGCCGGTGATGGCCCTGCCGGTGTCGGCCTGACGCCGCCGCCGGCCAATCTGCGCGATGCCGCGCGGTTGGACCGCCTGAGCCTGTACGCGATCTACAACACCTTGGGGATGGGCGTCGAAGGCACTGACATGCCGGCCTTCGCCGACCAGCTGGACGATCGTCAGCGCTGGGACCTGGCGACCTACATCGCCGGTTTCAGTGCCGATCCGGCCGCAGCCGCATCTGAAAAGACCTACAACATCGCCGACCTGGCCCGTCAGACTCCGGCCGAAGTGCTGGCTGCCGAAGGCCCGCAAGCGGCAGCGACTTTCCGTGCGCAGCGTGCGCAACCGCCGCAGGTCAAGCGTGGCCCGGCGCAGTTGCTCGACTACACCGCTGCAACGCTGGACAAAAGTATCGCGGCCTATCGTGCCGGCGATCACGACCAAGCCTATGACCTGTCGGTGGCGGCGTACCTGGAAGGTTTCGAACTGGTCGAAAGCTCACTGGACAACGTCGACGCCAACGTGCGCAAGGACACCGAAAAATCGCTGATGGCGTACCGTCAGTCTTTGCAGGACGGTTTGCCGGTGGCCCAGGCCCAAGAGCGTCTGGAGGCGGCCAAAGCCAAGTTGAAAGAGTCTGCCGGCCTGTTGGGCAGTGATGGCCTGAGTTGGTCCTTGAGTTACATCTCCGGTCTGCTGATTCTGTTGCGCGAAGGTCTGGAAGCGATTTTGGTGCTGGCGGCGATCCTTGCCTTCCTGCGCAACACCGGCCAGCAATCGGCGGTGCGCAGCGTCAACGTTGGTTGGGGCCTGGCGTTGCTGGCCGGTCTGGCGACCTGGGCGCTGGCGGCGTACGTGATTGATGTCAGCGGCTCGCAGCGTGAATTGCTGGAGGGTGCGACGGCGTTGTTCGCCGCGGTCATGGTGCTCTGGCTCGGCGTGTGGATGCACGACCGTCGCCACGCGGCGGCCTGGCAGGATTACATCAAGAGCAGCCTGGTGGGCGGCGGTGGCCGTTTCGGTTTTGCGACACTGGCGTTTTTCTCGGTGTACCGCGAACTGTTCGAAGTGATTCTGTTCTACGAAACCCTGTGGTTGCAGGCGGGGCCGGCGGGGCATAACGC